>CAIXMC010000052.1 GCA_903920405.1 uncultured beta proteobacterium | reverse complement strand
TGGGCGCGCAAGGTATTGACGCACTTGACCAGGTTACGCAGGTCTTCAGGGTGATCCAGATCGGGCACTGTATGGCCCATTTGTCCCAGAGTCTGGGCCAAAATGCTGCCGCCCATGCGATTTTGACCACGGCCCAAGTCGATCAAAATCAAGGTGGTGTCGTCTGTGGCGTTCAGTTGGGGGGTCAATGTGCCGCGTACATCGCTTAAAGTGGCAAACGCGGTCACGATCAGCGATACCGGTGATGTCACCTTTTTAATCACATGACCCGATGTGCCCTCGGCGGATGTCCACAGCGTTCGCATGGACAAGGAATCTTTGCCCACAGGAATGGAAATCCCCAGCGCTGGGCAAAGTTCCATGGCAACAGCATTGACGGTCTCAAAGAGCGCAGCGTCTTCGCCGGCCTCGCCACACGCTGCCATCCAGTTGGCCGACAGTTTGACACGATCCAGATGAACGGGAGCTGCCAGAAGGTTAGTGATGGCCTCGCCTACGGCCATGCGACCCGACGCGGGAGCGTTGACCGTGGCCAGTGGGGTACGTTCGCCCAAGGCCATGACCTCGCCGGCAAATCCTTGAAAATCCGCCATCGTGACAGCGCAATCTGCCACCGGTACTTGCCAGGGACCTACCATTTGATCGCGGTGCGTCAGGCCGCCCACAGTGCGGTCGCCAATGGTGACCAAAAATCGTTTACAAGCTACTGTGGGATGGGCTAAAACGTCAATGGCCGCCGATGCCAGGGTGACACCTTGCAAGTTCACCGGCGCAAAGGTGCGTTTGACCGTTTGAACATTGCGTCGCATTTTGGGCGGTTTGCCCAACAGCGTGTGCATGGACATGTTGACGCAATCCACCGTGTCCAACCCATCGTCTTGGGTGATGACCACCAAATGGGGTTCATCGGTTGCTGCACCCACAACCGAAAAGGGGCAGCGTTCACGTTGACACAAAGCATTGAATAACTTCAATGATTCTGGTGCAACGGCCAACACGTAACGTTCCTGGCTTTCGTTGCACCATATTTCCTTGGGGGCCATGCCTGACTCTTCAAGCGGTACAGCACGCAGGTCAAAGCGGGCACCGCGTGAGGCCTCGTGCGTCAGTTCAGGGAAAGCGTTGCTTAACCCGCCAGCACCTACATCGTGAATG
Source organism: uncultured beta proteobacterium (assembly GCA_903920405.1). Taxonomy (GTDB): domain Bacteria; phylum Pseudomonadota; class Gammaproteobacteria; order Burkholderiales; family Burkholderiaceae_C; genus Rhodoferax. Next base: position 3,067 of record CAIXMC010000052.1, on the reverse strand, counting down.
GCCAAAATGGGGTTGCTGTCTTGGCCCAGTAGCCAGCATTGGTTGATGACCTCTTGTGCCCGACGTTGCATTTCGGGGTTGCCGCGTTGCACAGAATCAAAATCCAGGTGTGCAGCATTGGCACCGGTCGTCATGGAACTCGCCGCCCCGCCACCCATGCCAATGCGCATGCCCGGGCCACCGAGTTGTATCAGCAAGCTGCCCGGTGGAAACGCTATTTTGTGCCGCTGGCTGGCATCAATCACTCCTAAGCCGCCTGCCAACATAATGGGTTTGTGGTAGCCGCGCTGCTCGGTTTTTGCAACGGTGTTACCTGCTGTGTCTTCCTGCACGTAGCAAAGGCTTTGCTCATATTCCCGAAAATAGCCCAGCACATTGGGACGGCCAAACTCGTTGTTGAACGCTGCCCCACCCAAAGGCCCCTCCAACATGATTTGCAACGGACTGGCAATGTGCGCGGGTCTGCCGTAAGGGCCTGATGACATGTCCCAGTGAATTTTGGACACCGTAAAGCCACACAGACCTGCTTTGGGTTTTGACCCACGTCCCGTAGCGCCCTCGTCACGAATTTCACCACCTACCCCCGTAGCAGCACCGGGAAAGGGAGAAATGGCCGTGGGGTGATTGTGGGTTTCCACCTTCATCAAAATGTGCTGAATTTCACTCTGCTTTTTATAGCTAACAACGCTTATCCCGCTTGGGTTAGAGGCTGATTTGGCACTCAATCTTTCAACCTTGCTGCCCACCATCACCGACGCATTGTCAGAGTACGCGACGAGCATGTGCTGCGGGTTGGCCTGGTGGGTATGGCGAATCATGTCAAACAGGCTGTTGGCCTGCACCACACCGTCTATGGTGAATTGCGCGTTGAAAATCTTGTGGCGGCAGTGCTCGCTGTTGGCCTGGGCAAACATCATCAGTTCAACATCAGTGGGATTGCGCTGCAAGTGGGTAAATGTACTGACCAGATAGTCCATTTCATCTGCGGTCAGTGCCAAGCCAAATTCAGTATTGGCTGACACCAGCGCGGCCTGGCCGCCCTCTAGCACATGAACATGCGCCATGGGTGTCGCAGGCAAGTCGGCAAACAGTTGCCCCGCAAGGGCAAGGTCAAACATCACGCTCTCGGTCATGCGGTCATGCAACAGGTCGGCTATTTGTGTCAGTTGATCGGGGGTCAGCGTTGGCTTGAAAAACTGGCTGTGTTGGAGCATGATGCGGTACTGCACCACCCGCTCAATGCGCTTGACCTCCAATTGGCAGTTATGCGCAATGTCGGTTGCCTTGGATGCCCAGGGCGATACCGTCCCCAGTCGTGGCGACACCACCACCATTGGCGCGTCGTTATGGTGATTGGCGTAGGGAACACCGTAGTTCAGCAATGCGGCTAACTGCTTTTGAAGCGCGCCAGAGAGCGGTGTTGTGGTGGCGACCAAATGCACATACCGCCCTGTCAAGCCCGTGATGGTGTCGTTAATGGCTTGCAAGCAGGGCAACAGTTGCTGGAGTCGAAATGTACCAAGAGCGTTGCCGCCTTCAAATGGGGTGAGATGCACGGTCACTTTATGGCCTGACTAAAAAAACTGACAACATTGAAAAAAAACAATGGAGTTGGGCATCCAAAATCATGGTGTAGCACCGTATAGCCAGGGTTGGTCGAGCAATTTTTCACCCAACACACGCAAAGTCAGGTCACGCCCAAAGCGCGTCATTCCGGTGGCGTGATAAATTTTGCCGTTGCGAATGGCACGCGCTTGCACCTTGGCGTTGCGCCTGAACCTCTGCTCTGCATATTGGTGCAGCAAATCAGACACATCGTGGTCGTAACTGGGAGTCAATGCCAACGCCCGGCCCTGTTTGAGCACGCGAACCAAAACGGCTGCATCTTCAATGGCCATTCCTGCACCTTGCGCCAAATACGGCAGCATGGGGTGTGCGGCATCTCCTACAAGCGCCACACGGCCTTTGGCTTGCTCGTTCACATGCTTCATGGGGGGACGGGTGTTCAAAGCCCACAAGCGCCAATGGGGAACTGCCCGAATCAAATCATGCAAAGGCTTGCACGTTGCACTCAAACGTTGCTGAATCTCAAGGGTATTGCCGGTGTGATCCCAGTACGACAAATCGCCATGCAAATGCCCCTGCACAATAGCGACCACATTCAGGAATTCGGCACGGTGGACGGGGTATTGCACCACATGCATTTTCTGGCCCATCCAGACAGTGATTTGTGTCGAACGCAAGTGCATCGGCAGTCGCGCCTGGGGCACCAGCGCCCGGTAGGCCAGATGCCCTGTGGGTTGAGGAACACCATCGGCCAACAATTGCTGACGCATATTGCTCCAGGCACCATCAGCACCGACCAACAAAATGCCGTCATCAATGGCATCTAGGTTCAGTCTAATTTTCACACCCATTTCGGAAGGTTCAAACGCCACCACTTCGCAGTTCAGATTGAGTTTGGATCCGCTGTGCTGTTGCACGGCTGACAGTAGCAATTTGTGAATATCAGTTCGCGCCACGGTGATATAGGGAGCGCCATAGCGCTGCAACATCTCGTTGCCCAGGCGCAAAACGCCCAGTTCAGAACCTGACATGGCGCTGCGAAACTGCAAACGATCAGGAAAAGAGGCCACTTCATCCAGGGCTTCCTGCAAACCCCATCCGTACAAAATTTTGACTACATTGGGGCTGAGTTGAATGCCCGCGCCAAACTCCAAAAATTCTGCACTGCGTTCATAAAGTTCAAATTCGGTATCCTCGCGTGCAAACGCCAAGGCAGTGCTTAACCCCCCAATACCGCCACCTGCAATGAGTACTTTGCCCATGAAACCAGTCCTTTGTTTGGCTTGAAAAAGGGTGCATTGTCCGTGAACTTGAAGACAGCACCCAGAGTGCCATGCGTCAAGGGTGCGATTCAAAGTGATGTGGAATTTTCTGTAGCTTGTAGAAGCGGCTTCCAGCCGCTTATTTCAATAACGGCTGGAAGCCGCTTCTACAGCGGGCAAAACAGGGTGAATTTGTTCTACAGCCAGTTCCGTCATTCCCGCGAAGGCGGGAATCCAGA
>CAIXMC010000051.1 GCA_903920405.1 uncultured beta proteobacterium | reverse complement strand
TGCGTTCGCCCAGCCCTGGAACACTGTCAAGCAGTTGTTGCTTGTCATGTAGGTCAGGATCGCTATCCACATGATCTTTGATTTGCTTGGTGACTTTTTCTATCTGCTCGTCCAACCACGTCAGATGACTGGTGATGCCTTCTTGGGTGACAGACGATGCCACATCAAGACGATTGGATTCTTGAGTGCGCATGGCTTGCAAGGCATCCAGGCGCGTCACCAAAGCGCGCAAGGACTGCACTGCCACAGGGGCTGGCTGCCAAGGCTCGGGGTGACGTTCTGCACAAAACTCTGCAATCAACTGAGCATCAACCTTATCGGTCTTGGTGCGAACCATTTTGGACGCGCCAAAGGCCTTGATCTGAGCTGGATTGATAACGCTGACAGTGAAACCTGGAATAGCCACCAGAAACCCTGCCACACCTTCCCAATAGGTGCCGGTCGCTTCCATGCAAACATGAGACGAATCAACACCTTGTTTCTCAAGCCAAATGCGCAACTCTTCAAAACCTTTTTTGGAGTTGGCAACCACTTTGTTGCGCCACTTGCCATTGGGCAAAAGCAAAGCGCAATCAAGTTTGGCCTTGGCAACATCAATACCGAAAAAAAATTTAGACATAATTTTCCCCAAACGATCTACCTTGTGAATACGGGCTGCCGGCAAGCCGGGCCAAAGATACTGTCCGATCTCTATACGAGGACGAGCGCTTGCTGCAAATATCTACGATACGGACTTAAAGGCCGAGGTCGGGTACGGCATCCAAACGCTCAACTCGGGGTGCCCCCCGAGTACGATGCAACGATGAACGATGCATCGCGGTTTGCATCTTCAGTCGCGCTACGCGCTCCTTACGATGCAAACCGCGATGTACCAAGAAAACCACCGAATTCATCATGGCGCAATAATACAAGGTCGGGTTAGCGCGTAGCGCGTAACCCGACATTTAAACGTAACCCGACATCTTCATGCGCTGGAATATCAGGTATCTGTCGGGTTACGCCCTTCGGGCTAACCCGACATGCGTCGTGCTGTTATGTCGGGTTACGCGCTACGCGCTAACCCGACCTACACGTTTTGATAACCTATTGTTTTTATAAAACTAATGCTTAAGGTAGTGCCATTGCCCCCTAACCCCCCTTTTTCAAAGGGGGGAATGAGAACGGTTCGCCTATTTGGGCAAAGCGCTGTATTTGTCCCCCCTTTGAAAAAGGGGGGTTAGGGGGGATTTGGTTTTTGTATTGCACCACATCACTTTGAAACGCACCCGACTGGCACGGCAGCTCTACCTTTGACACATGCCCCGCTTTTACATAGACGAAGACATCTTCGAAGGCACGCTTCTTGACTTGCCGCCGGGTGCTGCTCGCCATGTTCAGGTGATTCGGATGCAGCCTGGCCAAAACATCACTCTCTTCAACGGCAAACCCAATGCCCATGGTCTGTATGGGGAACATCCAGCGTCCATCACGCAGATGGGGCGCGCCCAAGTTCAGGTACAAGTCGGGGCTTGGCTGAACACCCCACTTCACCCTTTGTGTGACTTGCATCTTGCGCTGGGAATGCCCGCCAATGAACGTATGGATTGGCTGATTGAAAAAGCCACTGAACTGGGAGTCGCCAGCATTCAGCCTCTGATGGCTGAACGAAGCGTTTTGCGATTGCAAGGCGAACGTGCTGTCAGAAAAATGGCACACTGGCGGGGCATTGCCATTGCTGCTTGCGAACAGTGCGGCGGCAACCGTGTGCCGGTCATTCACCCCGTCCTCCAACTCAAAGACTGGCTGCCGGTGTCTTGTATGACCACTTCGCGGCGGGCTGTGCTCTCGTTGAATGCAAGCACACGTTTTGTGCAAGATTTTTTACAGGGTTCTACAACGTCTGTGGTGACGTGTTTGCTGGGACCTGAAGGCGGCTTCACTGCCACTGAAGAAACAACAGCCCTACACCATGGTTTTGAGCCAGTGAGCTTGGGCGTGCGTGTTTTACGCACCGAGACGGCTGCCCTGACGGTCGCGGCACTCGCGGCGTATTCTTGTCAAACTCAGGATAAGTGCTTAGGATATGGTCAATAATTGTACAAAATTCGGCTCTAACCCGCTCTGGTATTGCATAGTGTGCTATGTTTTTTGAAATTATGAGGTAGGGAACTTATTGTGAATGACTTATGGTCAGCAATATCCTGAGATGATTTTGAAAAAAGTCGGTGTGTCTGCCAGTGTCGGTCATCTTCTATCGTTTCCACCACGCAAAAGCTGGCGGCGTAGTCTGTCTCGTCGGTCACACTGATGTGTGCGCTCCAACGTTTGGCTTCAAACCAGGTTTTGAGAGGTCCATGCAGCACAAGGGTGGGCTGACCGCTGGGAAGATTGGCAATTTCGCACCCTCGCCAGCTCATGGGCGTATGCATGCCCAAACCGATGGCTTTGCTAAACGATTCTTTGGCACTGAACCGGGTGGCTAAGTAGCGTGCGCCGCGTTCAGGCCAACGCTCGCTGCGCGTTTTCCACACGGCCAATTCAGCGTCGCAGAGAATTTTGCTCGCAAAACGATCGCCGTAACGGTTGATGCTGTCGCGAATGCGTCGAATATCGCAAATGTCAGTGCCTATGCCGTAAATCATACGTTTTTCGTATCGCCTTTAAAAAATCAGTGGCATGTGCTTAGGATATGTGTTGCCAGTAGCCCACTCGGGCGCGGTCAACTGAGGAATCTAGGTTGAAGGGCTTGCACGAAGAAGCGTTGCACGTGTAGGTCAATCGTTTTTATCACCAAGTCAGCCTTGTTTCGTTCAGACACTAAGGATGTGGTCAGTAATAATTTCCCCATTTGGCTCGTCAGATTTGGGCGCACTGCGTCGTTACAAATCGCTTATGTGGCATGGCCACACCGCGCGATTTGCGCCTAGCATTGCCTCCCAACTCTGACGGCCAAAGGGGGAACTTATTACTGACCACATCCTTAGGGTGGCGTTAAGGCGGCGGGATTGTACCAATGCAAAACGGTGCCACGGCGCATACAAAAGCCCGTGGAGACCTTCAAGTGCAGGGCATGGCCACGGTGGGTGCAGCTTGCAATTTGACGCATCAGCTCATTGAGCTGTGCGGCGCTGGGGGTGGCCTGGTGAGCAGTTTGTAGCCAGTGGCGCAAGACGTTCGCCTGCCTTGGTCGGCTCAAATTTTGCAGTGCTGCCAGACGCGGCGGCACTCCCACTTGTGCCAAATCTTGTTCGGCCACTTCAAGCAATAAGGACTGGGCTTGCACGGTGTGGGTGATGCTTCGGGCAAAGGTGTCACGAAACTGGGGAAAGCATTTTTGCAGTGCAGGCATCAATCGGGCGCGAATACTGTTGCGGGTAAAGCGCTCGTCTGTGTTGCTGGGGTCGTCAATAAAACCAACACCCTGATGAATCAACCAACTGCGAATGTCGGCAGAACTGACCTGGAGCAAAGGGCGGTGATAGTCAATTCCGTCTCGTGTCCAATGTTGGGGCATGGCGCACAGGCCAGGCAGGCCAGAACCTCGGCTCAAAGCCAGCAACAAAGTCTCAATCTGGTCATCCGCATGTTGTGCAATTGCTATTGAATGAATAGCTACTAACGCTTGACTGGCAAGGGCTAGAGCCTGAAAAGCCTGATAACGTGTACGGCGTGCTGCGTCTTCAGGGCTTTGCTTAGGTTGCTTGCGGGCATCGACGTGTTGCACCGTGAGTGACACGTTGATCGCAGCACAAAAACGCTGGCAATGGACTTCAAACGCGCCTGCTGCGGCTTGAAGGCCGTGATTGATGTGCATGGCGCTGACTTGACCTGGCCATTTTTGAGCACAGGCCAACAGCAAAGCGGTAGAGTCAGCCCCGCCGCTGTAGGCAACAGCCATCGGTAATTTTGGGGAAAAAGCGTCAATGGCCAGCGGCAAAGATAGCGTCACAGATGATCCTGATGCCTCTGGGTGCGTTTCAAAGTGATGTGGTGCAATACAAAAACCAAATCCCCCCTAACCCCAATGGCACTACCTTAAGAAAAAGTTAAATATTGATGCCGTAATTGATTAAGCGACACCAGCCGCATATTTAGTACGGGGTAATTGAAAAAATGAAATTATACGTTTTGTGTTATCTCTTAAAGAATCAAGTGCTTCTGTTAGTCTAATCTTTAAGTCTTTACTGTT
>CAIXMC010000050.1 GCA_903920405.1 uncultured beta proteobacterium | reverse complement strand
TGCTGCGTAATGGCGCAAGTCCAGCACCTCAGCCGCCGTCCACAGGCTGGGGCTGGCCCACTCACGCCACCACGATTGCAGTTCTTCCAGATGTGTGTGGGTATCACCCTCCATATCCAACTCATGTCCAAGCCATTGAATACATTGCGATTCGTCAGTCAGACAGCGCCCCAGTTTGTCGGTGAACCGCAGCAGTTCGGCGGTATCGGTAAACCACAGCGTCTGCGCTTCCTGCAACAAATTGCCAGGGGCTTCAATCAGCAAACCAACACGCAACACTTCACCCATTTCGCCACGCTGCACCTGTGGCGTGAATCGCTCAAAAGAAATGCCTGCGTCGGCACACGCCTGTTCAAACTGGTCGGCATCAACCACCCCATGTGCAGCTTCGCCCAGCACACCAAACGGGTTGCGCGCAAAAGCCTGCGCTCGTGGCCCGTAGGCACGCCGTGCGGGCATGTGCTTGATCTCGGCCAAAACGGCTCGCACTTCGGGGCTGATGACAACACGCACCAGGGCTGGCCCGTCTGGCACATCGTAGCTGTCTTGCAATGGCAAGCGGTCAAACTGGCTCAACCAGCCAGCGGGTGCTTCGTCAAAGCCCGGGATGACCTCCAACAGTGAACCCTCGCCCTCACCGCGACGCTCCAAAGACAGACGCAGACGCTCAGGCGTGAGCACCACCGTGCGCGCCACATAGTCAGACACGGGGCAAGCGCTGCGTTTGGCCAAGGTGCGCATACGACCAAACGACTGTTCCTTGAAAGACTGCGTGCGCTGCTCTGGCGCACAGGCGTGAAAGCGGCTCAACTCATCGAGCAGCCGGTGCAGGGGTTCAGGCAACAGCGCACAAGTGCCATCCACCGTCAGCACACAGCCTTGTAGCTTGGGAACAGGCTGCAAGCGACGGCCTTGCGGATCAACCCACTCATCCAGCATCACAGAAAAGTCTGCATCCATCAACGCGCCCCTGCTGGTCAGCCGAGGGCGTGCCTGTGATGTCGGGGGTATCAGCAAGGCTTCTCGGTAGTTCGCCAGTTCGGGGTGCTGTAACAAAGCGTAAACATCGCGCCAGGGCAATACAAATTCGGCTTTGCGCCAATCACCAAAACCCTCCAGAAAAATCTGGTTCAGCCTGGCGTGAAGGTCTGCTGCATCGTTTGCTTCAGAGGGTGCTTGCAGCCACTGTGTTTTGGCATCGGCAGGCAAGTGGTAGTGAATGCCTTCGGAGTTGTAACTCACAGGTGTAAGCACGCTTTGCGCTGCTGCCGATACTTTGTTTTTTCCAAAAAGCGTATCAAACATTTATCAATTCTCGTCTTTAAGCCAAAACCCTTTGCCATGCGCATAACGAAACCCGCCACGGTCAAGCAAAGCGGCAAGACCTGGGCGTTTGTTTCTGTCGGGAATCAACACCCACAAAGCGCCTTGCTTGGGGCGGTTGTCTTCCCATTGGATATTGTTTTGTTTGCACAAATGCCAAATGGCATCCAAGTCAATGGACGGCGTTTTGGGGATGGCAGGTGTGGGCAGACGGCTGCGAAATACCGTTTGTGCAGGCTGGGGCGATGGTGCAGATTGATCGTACAAGGCAGACTTTGACAGGGGTACGTTGCAAAGCAGTTTGCGCAGTTCATCGTCAAATTTCCACTCCCAATGCGATTGATGCGACAAGCGTGCGACCGGTGCAGGTGTTTTTTGTTTGAGTTCGTGGATGCTGAAGGTTTTTTGTGCCAGGCTGGTATGAAAGTCTGCGGCTGCAAAAACAAAGCAGGCGTTGCCTGTTACCCCAAATTCAATCACCAGCAGTTGATGGATGCGCATGACAAAGGCGTTGTTTTGCGCGTGGTTGTCATTCAGAATTCGCAGGTTGCCCTCCATGCGTTTGCGCAAATCGATGAAGGCAGCACTTTGGTTAAACCGTGCATCAGAACCCAGCACAAACCACATGTCGGTGATGCTGGACTCCCATTTGAGCCAGAAGTTCAGTCGGCGCAGGTCAGCGGCACCGTCTTGCGCCAGCAGTTCAAAAAAGTCCCTGATCAAGCGGCGTTTCAACCAACTGTCCACCATCTGACGTGCAGGTTCATGTTTGACAGTGGCATCCCAATCGGTGCGTTTGAGCCACGGGTTGCCAATCCAGTGCAGACAGGTATCGCGCAACTCGGTATGTTCTGGTTTGCTGGCGCAACGCGAGTACCGTACCACTGTGAGCGCAGTGGCCTGTGTGGACAACATGGGCGGGAGTTTCAGGTCGGCCTGACCATTGAGCAATTGCAAAACACGGGGCAATGCCCTCAGGAAAGTGTCATCATCACACGCGCAAACCCACTGAACATAAGCCATCAGCGCGTCATGCCACACCCAGGACGATCCCGCAATGCCCAGCCCGGTGCAGACTGTTTTCAGTTCCACAAAATCGCCTTGTGCCAGGCGTTTGGCATACCGGCTGCACGGGTCATCGGTAAGTAAATTTCGGTGATGGTTCAGCGTTTGAAGCCAGTCGGGTGTATGGCCTCGCTGCGATACAGCATCCAGAACAGGCTGGAGTTTGTGGTTCAAAAAAGTACCCAGACGATGCCAATGCGCGCCCGCCACACCCTCGGTATGCCGATCCAATTCAAAATAGCCATGCAGCAGGCCCTGGTAACAGCGACGAAACTGTTTCTGTCTTGTTTCTTGTTGCTGCACCAACAAGAGCAGCCCATCGAATAATGGCGCGCTGTCCATCACGCGTTGCTGCGCTTTTCCCACGGGTACCGTCACGCCATAGCAAACGTATTTGAGTTCCGTGAAATTGGCCACCTCTTGGGTTTGGGTAAAGTGGTTCAGCGCCTTGGCCAGCACGTCTTGCGTGGGTGGCTTGCCATCGGTACCCTCAAAATCGCGTTGGATGGTGCGAAGAACTTCGGTCATCATCCCCGGGTTGCCCCAGGCTGACGCGGCAGACACCTGCCGATGGCTCAATGCAGCAGAGAGTTTGGCGCGCAGCGCGTCTAACGGTTCAAAATGGGGCATCGCTCTTTGGGGTCAAGTGCCTGCGCCAGGGCATCAGCATCTGCCACGGGTGGGGTTTGAAGACGTTCGTCATGGCGTTCCTGGCGGCTTTTGAATTCCAGTTTGAACTCAATGCGCCGGCTGTCATCAGCGGTAGAACGCAACGAGTTAAACGATGCGCCACCCACAAAAAACCGTGTGGCAATCAGTTCACGGTCGGCCTCTGGCAGTGGGAGTTCTCCATTGACAGGCTCGCGCAACAGTTCGCACAGCACCCGTTCACTGCGCTCCAGGCTCAGGTTCAGGTTGAACAGGTATTTGCCGCTCTGGCTGGCGTACCCTTCGACCACGGCACGTTTGAACCAGTATTTGCCCGCATCGGTTACCCGCAGACGATCCAACAAACGGGGAGTGAACTGGCGAAGCACTTGCCGTTGCGGTAAAGACAATGTGTTTTGCCCTTCACGCTCAAAGCGCCCCCGCGGGCCAAAGTCAATGGTGTTGCCAATGACGCGCACACCTTCAAACTCTTTGGCAGACACCACCTGTTTGATCTCGTTCATTAAAACCGTAATGGCCGCCAGACGTTCCCTGTCTTCGCGTTCGTCTTCCGAGACCTTTTTGGTGACTGCCAGCAGCGCCACGGTCAGTGCGACCAAAAACAGCACCATCAGCGCCGACATCAGGTCAGAAAACGAAATCCAGAAAGGCTTTTCCCCTTCTTCGCGGCTGCGTTGTGAACGTGAAGTGCGTACACCACCAAACATGTTCAAGCTGCCGACGGCAGGTTGTCAAGCACCTCACCCAAGTCCTGGATGGCACCTTTGAGCAAACCGGTGGCCTGTGCCAATTCTTCATGGAAAACGCGGTTGCCATCTCGCAAAGTGATTTCCATTTGCCTGGCAAACGCGCCATGCGCTTCGCCCAGCACCTCGGTCACACCTTGAAGGTAGGTATCCGCCGCACGCTGGGCCTCTGTCAGACGTTGGCTGGCAACTTGCAGGCTATTGACCAGATCGACGGTCAGGGAGGCTTCGCGTTTTGCGTTTTCAACGGTACTGCGCAAGTCCGTCACCATGGCGGCCAGTGCATCCCGAACTGCCCCATGGTCACCCAAAGACTGCTGGGTGGCCACCAGCGCACTGCTCAAAGTGCTGGCAGATACATTGAGTTGGCCTGCCATGTTTCCCAAACCATCGCTCGCTGACTTCATGGCACCCAGGTTGTCGCTCAGATGGCTGGATGCATCATGCAAGCGCTCTGCGCCCAGCCCCATGCGCTCGATGTTGCTGTGGGTGCTGGTTTGCAAACGCTCAATGGCTTCACGCATGGCCACGCTGGCTTGTTGCACCACGGCACTCAACTGACTTACTTGAGCGCTTTGACCCTGGAGCAATTCTGCTGTTCGGGCAGCCAGTTCTATTTGACGTTCGGTATGCTCTTCCTGGGCATGGTTGGCTTGCTCTTGCAGGTCTTGCACCCAATGGCCTGTTGTCTCACCAAGCTGGTCAAACAACCGGGCAGTTGCACTGGCAGATTCGCCCTGGCTTTTGGCCATGTTCAACTGCAACTGTTCCAAGAGCGATCGCATTTGCGCATCGCGCTCGTTTTGATGTGCGCTGTGGGATTGCTGCGCGTTGTGCGCCTGGTCTTGCAGGCTTTGAATCAAGGCACTGGTGCTTTCGCCCAACTCCTTCATCATGCCCAGGGTCAATTCGGCAGATTCGCTCTGGCTGTTGGCCACCGAGGTTGTGAGTTGATCCATGAAAAGACGCATCTGGTCGTTGGCTTCAGACTGGCGCAAAAGCACCTGCTGCACAGCCTCGTCCATGCGTTGCGCCATGGCATCGGCAGCCCCCGTGCCGGCTTGCTGCATCTGGCCTGCCAATTGTTCAAAGCGCACAGATGCCGATGCGATGGTGTTGGCCGTTTGCACCAGCATCTCGTTCACGCCACGCATTTGCGAGCCAAACATGCTGTCCATCTGTGCGGTAAATCCGCCCAACACATCGGTCAATAGTTTATTGACCGCTTCACCCTGGCTGTGCCCCACCGCCTGAACCGCGTCCGAAATACGCGCCAGCGGCTCCGTCAGCCCCTCGGTCAAACTGGTGGAAATGACCTGCCCCAAATGGGAGCTGGTGGTGGTCATGGTGGCAATTTGCTGATGCGTCAGTTCCGTGAGGACCTGTTTGAGGTCAGTCACCAAAGATTCTTTCATCTGCATGGTTTGCGTGGCCGAGGTCTCGGAGGCTTCAACCAGCCGCTGCAAATACTCTTCACCTGCACCGGTGTCAAACAGACTGTCCAGTACGCTGCACAATGTTTCCAGATCAGCGTAGCGCCGGTTCACCGTAAATTTCTCAATCGCTGTCACCAAAATGGCCAACGCAATCGCCGCGCCCGACACGACAAACGCACCCCCCACGCTCACTATCAGCGTCTCCAGACTGCGACGCACCACTTGCGCATCGTCCGTCACCTTGAAACCCTGTAACCCAATGATCAACCCAGAGAAAGTGCCAATAATGCCCAGCCCGGTCAAAATGCCAGGCAAATGCTTGTAAAACTCGGTGCGAAGCGGCACGGCAATCAAGGCCTGCTCCGTAAAAAAGCCACTGGCCATGGATGTGGCGCGCCAGCGGCAAACCTCCAACACGCCGGCCGCAGTCACCTGCTTTTGACCATGCAGCGTGTCGCGGTACTCGTCCCAGGCATGACGCAGATCGACACTGACCATCACTTCGCTGCGAACACGGTCAAGATCAAGCACAGGCCCGGCAGCTTTCAGTGCCATGAGTTTTTGATTGGCTTTTTTAAGTTGGCGGCCTATGCGAATGCCGGGCAGCAGGAATTGCCCGACAAATGCCAGCACCGAAAACGCCAGCAAGGTGCCAACAGACCAGTGCAGGATTGGAGTGGCCAGGGCGGTTAGTTCGGGGGGCATCGTGGATTAAAAATCAGGACTGAATAAATTACTTCAGAGACCGTCGGTGGATAGATTGTCTGACTGAAGACGAGTTTGCGCAGCCATGCCTAGAGCTTTTAAGCGGAGACTGATGTAGCTCATTAGTATTCGAATAGGTTGGGTATCTTCACCCTGCGTCATACTTAGGATAATCTGTGTTTCATTATCTGACCAAGATTCAAACACTGATTGATAACCTCTCATAACAGCCGTTCCTTTGGACATAGGAACGTTTTGATAACTCGGATGATGCCACACTTCTTTGGGTGTATCTCGATCAGGTTCACCGTATTTTTGAGACAAAGAAAGTTTCAAGATTTCAAAGTTATCAAGAAACATGTTTAGTGGTATATTGGTTAACAAAAAAGAGTAGCTTCCCTTCCAAAGCATATTTTTTGTAAACCAAAAACTGACCCGCGCCGGTAAACCTGCTATTGTCGTGATAGTTCTATGATGGAGATAATCACCAGCGATAGATAAATCTAAATCTCTTTCGTTATCCTTGACCTGCTCCATACTATCCCCCAATCACTTGATCGAAACCGAATATGCCCTTTGCTTGCAGGAATTGCATCTGGCTCCCAAGTGCCATTGCTGTGTAGTCTGAACCGAACGCCGTCTTCCGAAATGGTGATGAAGTGGTCTGCCATGATTTTCCTTTCAAATTTTATATTACAAATCATCTGGTTGCAATTTAATAGCTGCTAGATTAAACCATTTTGATGCATAGGAACAAATTTTTGAATGTATTCGAGACGGCCTTCTTCTAATTCTGACAATGGGTTTTTCCGACTATTTAGATCACTTAAAAATCTTTGCATCACTAAATGAATGTATGAAGGAATATTGTCTATAGGAATCTCATTATTTATAACGCATCTTGCAAACAAAGACAATATACTTCTGGTGTTCTGGTTATCGCAAAGAAATTCATTTTCATATTCGCAAAAACATTCATTAAACATTGCTCTGGCTTCGTTTGCCATAGATGCATCAAGAAAACATAGTACAGCCGACCAATATCCAAATATTTCTCCAGACTTTATGGCTTTTTTTGCCCATAAAAGAGCTGTATTCAAGTCTTTTTTAACGCCTAATCCTAAACGGTAACAAAATGCTAATCTGCAAAATGCCATTATATAGCCTAATTCTGCCGACTGTTTATATAACTGAAATGCTCTTTTTTCATCTTTAATCACATTTATACTGCCATCGGTATATTCTTCTGCCAAATCAAATAAACGCTTACCTTCAACCATATTCTGGGTATTTACAGGCTGAGATTGAATCTCAACATCAGGCACCCAAGTGCCATCGTTCTTGAGTTTGAAACGAACGCCGTCTTCAGAAGTAGCCAGGCAAAAATCAGTCATCTTGATGTCCGATAGAGTGAATCCAAGGTGCGCCAACCAACGGCCAACAGTGCTGCCTGTTGGAATGAATGGGTTATCAAAGGAGCATCGCAATGCTATTGTTGTGTCAGACTGCATTGTGCTACGAACAGAAGCATTCACTGCCAGGAGGTCATGCCGAAAACAGCGGTCGTACCTGTCACCGCTGTATTGATGCGCACAGCGTCATGCCACGCCTGAATTGCTATTGTTAATATAGCTACCAACGCAATAGGGACGCGCGTTAGAGGGTGATTTCATCCTTTTTTTATGCCCGTTTCCAAGTGCAAAAGACACCGGATTGGATGCTGACTTGGCGCGGTCACAATGCAAAAAAGTGGAGAGACAGCGCGTGGTTGGCGTTTGGAGGGCGTGACCTGAAAGTCTGGACAGATTCAGACAGAGTGACAAGTGAGGGTTTTATTGATGAGACCCGGAAATGGCAAACAAATGTTGGGCGTTGGCCCTTTTCAATTGCAAGATTGCAATCTTGCATTCCATTGCAAGCCTCTGATTCAAAAATAGCTCACCTACAGGATGGTGCTTGAGGCAGTCACTACCTGTGCATTTGCAGGCATTATAATTTTCGTATTATTCGTTGTTTTCGTTTTATACTGAACACGATTCGATTCAACTCTGGAGGTCACCATGTCTACCGCCACCACGCTGGGTAAAACATTAACACACCGCCACGACCCACTCGGACCATTGGCGGATGCTATCGGTTCGATGACTGGAGCCATGTCTGATCAGGTCGCCAACGCACTCCATCAGGTTCTGGAGGCCACCACACCACAAAGCCGCAACGCCCGTCTGCAATTGATCCGCCACCTGGTTGATATTGAGAGCCAGACAGTGGGTATTGAGATGCCGAAAGCGGTTGATTCGGCCACTGACCTGATCAGCACAGCCCAGGCCGCCGAATTGCTAGGGTATAGCCGCCCCTACGTCGCCATGTTGATCGACCAGAACAAGCTTGCGGGTGCAACTGTCTCGGCTGGTGGCCATAGGCGGGTATCCCGTGCCGCAGTGCTGGACTGGAAAGCCAAGCATCAGGTGACCGGCAAAGCCACTGACCTACGCACGGAAGGTGAAACGGCCGGTGCCTATAAAAGCACTGAAGCGGATGTGATGCGGCGGGTCAAGGCACTTGCAAAAAGTCGGTGACTTTCATTGATGGACCGCCACCCACTCTCCCCCGGTGGCAACACCCTGGTTATTTTGGACACCTGCGTGCTGCTGCCATCGCGCTTGTCGGATGTCCTGTTTGACTTGATGCTGCATGGTCTTTACTTTGCTTACTGGACGGCTGATGTTGAGGCTGAGTTCCTGCGCAACTGGCCACAGGTGCATCCCAACGCATCGAAGTCAGGTGACAAACGGCTCAAGGCGTTTCAACGGGCCACCAGCAATGGGCATCTGATTACGGGGTATGACGATACGGCATTCATGTCCCGAGTCCCCGCTCGGGTGCCTGAAAACGACCGCCACCTGATCGCCGCCGCCTTGGTCATGGTGAACGGAATCGATGAGGAAGATAACCCGGCACTGCACAAGGTAGTGATCGTTTCCGACAACACCAAACATCTGGCGGTCGCTGACACCCGCAAACTTGGTGTCGAGGTCATCAAAGCCGGTGCGTTCTTGGACAGCCTGTTTGACGCAGCGCCAGCAAGAACCTGTCAGGCGATTGCAAAGTCGCTCAATGACCTGAAAAAACCGCCGTACACATTAGCAGAACTGGTGGCCGCTCTGCGTCTGCATGGTGCAAAAGCGACGGCGGAGGGGTTAAAACAAGCCGCTACACAGCCCTAGATTTATCCGAAAATCGTAGCGAGTTAGTGCTAATCAGCCAGCTTCGGCATGTAGTCGCTTTAAAGTGATGATTTTTGCCGATCCGATTTCAACCACTTTGGCGTTGGCGGCACCATGGAGAAAGTTAACCTCAAAGTCCTCAGAGCACTTGCAAATCGGATGCACAACCTCATACGAGCTGGCAATTCCGAGGACAGCATATTGAACCATTCCGATTTTTGTAGTCGATGGTTTCGCGCAAGCAAGATGTCAATATGGTCAACAAACATATCTTCTTCGCGTAGCCTGTTAATTCCATTCACAATGCCCTGCTGGACATTTATTTTGACGGCAAGCACGATATGCGTGTGGTTGAACACCTGGTTATTTCGATACCAACATAGCCATTAACCTCAAAGAAGTATGTCTTGATCCCTAAGATAAATACCTGCATGATGACGAATAAAATCGCGTGCTTTTATTTGCCAGGTGCCACGTCCAGGGTGATGGTGGCGTAATTCTGGATTTTCATTGGCGCCATCATGAAAATCAAGTGAAATAATGTTGCGCAATAAGTCGGCATCGTAGTGCATAAGACGCAATTTGGGTGCATTGATGTTATTAATATTGCAAGCACGCAGACTGCCAGAATGACTCCATTCTGTAAAAATCAAATTTTTTATTTTTATAATCAGCACGGACTGGTTTTTTTGTGCGCCATCCAGTGAACCATAACCCAGTCGATAATTTTGAATCAAATTGATTTTGACTTCTCGCAAGGCATCATCACCCAAGGCCAGCCAGGCATCATCCACATGATTGGCATCAATATAGGCCATCCAGAATTTTTGCCGGTAGCGCCAGGTGACATCAGCCGTTTTTTCAAGAATCTGGACAAAAGCCTTGACTGTTTCGCCCGCCAACCAGGCCAGCATGACCTCCACTGCAAGCCCATCAACACCTTGCCATTGGTAAACATTTTTTTGTGGAATGCGTGGGTCGCCATAGTGGCAAAGAAACCAATCCATGAGCATTTTTTTAACTGGGGCTGGCGCACTGACATTATGCCAAGGCAAAAGCACGGCATTGGCAAATGGGATGCGATGCACTGTTTTATCCGGGCTGGTCGTGAATTGCTCAACCCAAACCATCAACTTTCTAACCAACGGCTCAGCATCTAGACGACCCAGAGAACCATCGTAGAGTCGAACCAGTGCATGTGCCATTAACTGAGTTGAAAAAAAAACCTGTCCAGAGTTTTTTTGAATCCAGCCATGTTTGAATACCTGCATACGGTGTAGTCAACCAGTCATGTGCCAGGCATGAAGGCGCCTGGGATACATTGAAGAAGGCATATTTGTAATGAGCACGTCGCCACACTCTTACAAAATCGGGCGCGTAGGCTTGAGAAAACTCAAAAAATTGATGGGCATACTCCGTAAAACTGACATCATCGGGATCAAAACGATCACAGTAAATAAAAAACAAAATAGATAACCATCGGTTAACCTTGTTGGGTGTCTTTTCGGCTACGCTTGGCAGAAGTTTTGACCAATAATGATGAACCACAACAGGGTCTGATTTTTCAAGTGGAACATAACCCTTGACAAAAAATGAATAAGGTAAATTTTTATAATCTGATCGCGTTAGATTGTCGTAATTCGATGCCCTGCCTGCAATTATTTTTTGTCTCAGACGGTCGCCTAGCGATAAATAATCTGACGGAACATGAACAGCTTCACCGCCCATATTTTTTAATACGACAGACAAATGTGGTAGTTCAAGGGGTAACAATGGAAAAGCCAGGTTCAACATCATGGTTCAAATTCAGTGCAGCTTAATTCCAAGAGAAGGCGCATAAACCTCAAGAGGTCGATAAGTTAATACTATCTTTAAATCAACACGTCGATTTCTTGCGTCAGAGGCCTCCATTTGGGGAAGTGGTCGGGTGTCGGCATAAGAACTGAATGAAAACAAAGGTTGATTGAGAACGTTGCGATACTCCGCCAACGCAGTACCTGACACCAATGCCGCATGAACTGCTCTTGCTCTGTCCAACGCAAGATTTGTGTTGTCATACCGTAACCGTTTAGATCCCCAGGGTGAATTTGTTCTCCCTGTTTTCAAAGCGAGTGGCGTGGCAATATATTTGTGTTCTTCGTAGGAGGATTTCAAGAGAACCAATTCACCCTGTAGATCCCCCCTTGACGTTTGATAGCAG
>CAIXMC010000049.1 GCA_903920405.1 uncultured beta proteobacterium | reverse complement strand
GGTCTTAAATCCAGCACAGATTCCAATAAATGGGGTAGAAAATTGATAAAAACCAGTAAATTTCGACAGCCTATCGCTATGCTCCATTGAACGGTATTGGGTTTAACCATTTTGGTCGATAGTGTTTACCCGGATGCTGTGGTCAAAATCACCCTGCTTTGAGCAGCACTTATTAAAATCCAACCTATTGAATATTCCATGAACAAAACCCTAGTCACCGGCGGTGCCGGCTTTCTTGGCTCGCACCTATGCGACCGACTCATCAAAGATGGCCACGACGTGCTGTGTGTGGATAACTTTTTCACTGGCAGCAAGCGCAATGTGGCGCACCTGATGGGCAACGCCTATTTTGAACTGATGCGCCACGACGTGACTTTTCCGCTGTATGTTGAGGTTGAACAAATCTATAACCTGGCTTGCCCGGCCTCACCCATCCATTACCAGCACGACCCTGTACAAACCACCAAGACCAGCGTGCATGGTGCCATCAACATGCTGGGGCTGGCCAAACGGGTGAAGGCACGCATCTTTCAGGCTTCCACCAGTGAGGTGTATGGCGACCCGTTGGTTCACCCTCAGCCCGAGAGCTATTGGGGCCACGTCAACACCATTGGCCCGCGCAGTTGCTATGACGAAGGCAAGCGCTGCGCCGAAACGCTGTTTTTTGACTACCACCGCCAGCACAATCTTGACATCAAAGTGGTTCGCATTTTTAATACCTACGGCCCACGTATGCACCCCAACGATGGCCGGGTGGTCAGCAACTTTATCGTCCAGGCACTCAAGGGCGAAGACATCACTATCTATGGCGACGGCAGCCAGTCGCGCAGCTTTTGCTATGTGGACGACCTGATTGAAGGCTTTGTGCGCTTGATGGCCACCGAGCCCGGCTTTACTGGTCCAATGAACATGGGCAACCCCAACGAATTCACCATGCTCGAACTGGCCGAGAAAGTGTTGCACACCGTGGGGGGTCACTCCAAACTGGTGTTTCAACCCCTGCCCGTAGATGACCCCAAGCAGCGTCAGCCCGACATTGCCCTGGCACGAAGCAAATTGGCATGGGAACCTAAAGTGCAGTTGGATGACGGGCTGAAAGAGACCGTGGCATATTTCAAAAAGCTGCTGGGTGCTTAAGTGTTAAAACACCATCTTAAATTGCACGATTAACCCTAATCCAACATGCGACTAAGCACTGATCAAATCCAATCCATACGCTACGCCGCAACAACCACTTTTGGTGATGACGCTGAGGTGTGGTTATTTGGTTCACGTGTTGACGACGCCAAAAAAGGTGGTGATATTGATCTGCTGGTTCGCCCGTCGTTCACTGCTGTCGAGCAGACCTTTGTCAAAAAGATCAAAATGCTGACCCTGCTTGAACGCCTGCTGGGAGAGCGCAAAATTGATTTGGTGATAGAACAAGCACGCGACACCCGGCCTATCGTGACAGTGGCCCACACCACAGGTATCCAGATTCAATGAAGAACACCCCCGAACAATTGGCACTACAACACATTCAGGCTGTGTGTCAGGGCCATGCTGCGGCACTCCGGTTTACTTTGGTGCATCTCAGCGCTGGCGACACCATGATGCTGGCTGATGAAGCCTTTCGCTTTGCTAACTTTGACCAAAAGCAACAAACATCATGGACACAGTTTGCCAGCGTGGGTAAAGAGGCACAGCTTGTCGCAGCCGCCGACCCTGCTGCCCGCCCAGTTGTGGACTTGTTCAAGCACTGCGCCATCTACCAGTTCCACAATACCTCGGCACACGCTTACATCAGGCAGCC
>CAIXMC010000048.1 GCA_903920405.1 uncultured beta proteobacterium | reverse complement strand
GTTTAAAGTGAATTTGATACTATCAAGCAAGTTTGTTCTTTATTGGGTGTATAGAGGATTAAAAATATTCAAATTTAAGCCAGGACGTGGTAGCTTGGCGAGTATATGAATGATAAAAAATTTATGTATTCTAACTTATCAGCTCAAGCGTGCCGACAAAGGGGGCGCGGCGCAGCCTTGTGAGGTTGATTTGGTGGAAAGTCTGCCCTATTTGTTGGGGATGGATGTCACCCGGCTTTACCGCGAAGCGCAGGGTGTGGTGTTGCTGGGTCGCAATCGTCGCAACCAGTCACTGGCGGTGTTTTTCCGCGATAGCGCAGTCGAAGGGTCATCAGATTGGGTGAAAGAGAAAATGGCGCAGCACCCGGCTGACCGCTCTTACACCAATGACCCGGCCGGACTCAGTTTTGAAGGCTGCGATCACCTGGAATCCATCGAGTCGGTCTTTGCCCTGCAGTTTGGAAAGCCGTAATGGCAACACGTTCTGGCCATGCCCGCTTGAAAGCGGCGTTGGTGTTGCGAGACGCACTGGCATCCGAGTTGGGCATTCCACTGCTGTCTGCGATGTCGCAGTTGCGCACGGTTGAAACTAATATTGGGGCTGCACAGGGTCTGACTGAAGGCAAGTACCTTGATGCCATGGGGTCGGTGTGCCAGGATGATGCTGGTCATATCTCTGAGTTGGATGCACAGGTGCGCGCAGCCTGTGCTCGCGTGCGCTTCGCGCCCCGCTATGCACAATATCTGGCGCTGATGATGTTTGCCCATTGGGTGCATGCCCAGTTAGATGATGCCGCAGCGTTTCTAGTGCGCTTGAATGCTTATCTTGGTGACAACAAGCCCAAGGGTGAAGAAATTTCTGATTTTGAAGAAGCCGATTTGCAACTGGCCGCGTTTTGGATGGCGACAGCGGCTGGCAAAACCCACGTATTGCATGCCTGCCTGGCACTGTTGGAAAAATGCCGGTCATGGGATCGACTGATGATCATCACGCCCTCTGAATCGTTGACTCGGCAGCACACCGAAAAGTTGCGGAGTTTGTCAACTTGGGATGTCTTTGCCTACCCCATGGATGGTGATGCTTCCGCCATGGGGCGGTTGCCACCCGATGCCGTGATTGTTCTGGACATCAACAAGCTGGCCATTGAAAAAAAAGGCGATGGGGTGACCGTTCCCACTTCGGTTTTTGCAGACGGACGCAATCTGGTGTTTGTCGATGAAGGCCACAAGGGGCAAAAATCTGAAGCGGGCATGTGGAAAGCTCTGCAAGCCGATCTGGCGGGTATTGCCGCGCCAATACCTGCGCATCGTGGCTTGTTGATCGAATTCTCTGCCACGTTTGGTCAGGTGGCCGAAGGCGAACATGCGTTTGGTCGCTATGCCAAAGCGGTGGTTTTTGACTATGCCTACGATCGATTTCACCAAGACAGATACGGCAAGGACTTCTGGCATGTGCGCGTGCAGTCCAGTGCAGAGGCGAGCGAGACAACGCAGCGGCAAACCATGACGGCCGCATTGTTGGCCTACTGGCATCAGGTGGCGTGTTTTCGTTCCACCGAAGGAAAGCAGGCGGCTGCAAACTTGGGATTGCAGGTCGCGTCGCCGCTTTGGGTGCTACTCGGGCTGTCAGTCATCGGTAGTACCAAAAACGAAAATGACAAGCTGCAAACGTCGGATGTGGTGGATGTGTTGAGCTATCTGACGGCCATGCTGGCTCAGCCGGAAAAATTGCTGACCAGTGTGAGCCAGTTGATGGCTGCAACGGCTGTTGGCACTGACATGCTTCCGCCAGAAGTACGTCACGCCATGATGGGCTGGGATGCCAAAGCCTTGTCTGAGCGTGTGCTGACTGACTGCTTTGGCTGGCAACAGGGCGACAAACCGGTATTGCGCCTGATCAAGGCAGCATCTGGTGAACTAGGCCTGGGGTTGTTGCGCGGCGATTCATCGCATTACTACGGCGTGGTCAACGTGGGCGATGCCGCTGGTCTGAAAAAGGCACTGGAATCGGTCAAGCTGGCGGTAGAGGATGATGCGATGTCAGGCTCTTTGTTTGCTGCCCTCGATGCCTCCGGGAGTGGCCTCAATGTGTTGATTGGATCAAGGCGATTTGCCGAGGGGTGGGACAACTTCCGCGCGTCTTGTTTGACCCTGCTTCGGCTGGGACAGGGTGAGGGTTCACTCATCATTCAAATGTTCGGGCGAGTCGTGCGTTTTGCGGGTGTGGGCGGTAACGGCCGGCGACTGGAAAAGCCTGCACCCCTGCTGGCACCCTTGCAAACCGCGTATGTGTTTGGCCTGAAATCTGGTTATCTTGATACCTTTTTGAAAAGCCTGACCGACAACGGCGTTCCAGATTTGAGACGGATTGAATGTCCAATCCACAAACACACGCCCGCCGTGTTGCAGTCGGTTCGCACGATGACTCCATCTGTGCATGATTTTCAGGTGTCGGTGTTGGGTGCTGCCTGGCTTGCGAGTGTCAACAGGGTCAAGGTGTCGCTGACTGCATCCATTGCAACATCAAGACTCAAAGACGGCACCGTGACAGCTCTGCAAGGGGTGATGGGTCAGGACATCACGCCCGAGTTCAAGCATTGGGCCGTGCTGTTCGATCGTGACGCGGTGTATCGAGATTTGACTGAGTGGAAACGCTCACAGCGTTGGTGGAATTTGGCTTTTGATGCCCAAGCCATTGACAGCGCTTTGGCCAGCAGCAAGTTTGAGATTTATGGTTTTCCCGGAATGTTGACGGTTCGAGAAGCAACTGACCTGGTGCGAATCAATCGCCTGGCATCTACCGTGGTACGTCGCTTGTTTGAAAGTGCGTACCGTAAACAAGAAAACCGCAAGAGTCGCTACGCGCTGATTGCTGCGTGCGAGAGTGGCATTCCGGATCAGTACTTTAAGGAATTTCATCATGTCCAGCCATAAATCTGTACGGCCCCTACAGAGTGGATTGTTTGGGGGCTTGCTCTCGTGTCCGGATATTGGCGGGATGCCCATCATCGTGGACCCCAAAGGCGAGTTCGAGGTCATGGCGCCAGGCAGCGTCTATCAGCCCTTATTGCTCACGCCTCATCAAAAGGACATTGATGTTGGACCAGGAAAACTAGACGAGCATGAAGAAGCTTTTGTGCGTGATCTTATTCGCCGCCTCTATCCCGCTGGCAATCACCCGAAAAGTGAGAAAACGCCACTCAAATGGGGCAGCAAGGACATCTGGCTCAAGCGAAATATTGAAAAGCAAGATGATTCATTTCGGCTGCGCGTGGATGATTCCGACTGGTATTACCCAGACTTTATTGTCTGGATCATCGACTATGCAACGCGCACACAAACCTTCGGTTTTGTTGACCCCAAAGGGCTGATTGTGGGGGCTGGTGCGGGCTGGTCGGACTACAAAATCGTGTCCACTTTGTACATGCCCTACGTGGTTGATCGCCAATTGGCAGCGAGCGGTCAGCAGGTTGAATTTGAAGGAAATCAGTGGACTTTTCGGGTGCGTGGTTTGTTGGTGTCAACAGCACCCTTTGCTTCACTTTCATTGCAAGCCAAGTTTTTTGTGAACGATGATGACGGAAAGATTGTTTCGCCAAGTGTCAGTGACTTCAAACGCGCAAGGATCGTCTTCCAAAGTACGGACAGTGCCTATATTGACGACGTGCTGAATTTATTGACGGTGGACTCGAATGTTGACCACCTTTTGGCTCTATCGGCGCTTCTGTTTGACAACACCACTTATTTCACCCCATCGGGTGAGATTGAACATGACCTTGCATTGCGGCATGGGGAAAACACGCAAACCGAGTCGGAATTTATCGCAGCACTGATGCGCGACTACCTCAAACCCGATGCAAAAGGCCAATATGGCACATGGAGCAGCAAAAACCGTCGACGTCAGTTGATGGACTATGCGGCTGAGGGCAAGTGGGGCATTGGCGGTGAAAAGGTGTCGAATATCCGTGATCACCTTTCACCATGTGAAGAACTGTGGAAACGCAAGCAAAAATTGGATAGGAAGTGAGTCCAGTCCTGGCTTCCCGCTTAGGATATGGTCAATAATAAGTTGTGCATTTGGCCGTCAGAGTTAAAGATGCAATTCAAGAATGCTGGTGGCCGCACCGATATTAGTGACAACCACAAAAGGATTTCACTATGGATATTTCCCCCACCGAACTCGTCAGCGCATCGACGCAAATGCAACAAAGCCAAGTGGCACAAGCAGCCCAAATTATGGTACTGAAGAAAGCGATGGACATTCAGGCCAACGGTGCAATGACGTTATTGCAGGCCCTGCCGTTGGCCACAAGCGGCAACTTGGGAACACAGGTCAATACGATGGCGTAGTCCGTTGACTGGTTGGCAGCGTTACCGGTCATACACGATGGTCAGTTTGATGGAAATCCAAAGAGGGCCAGCCAAAAACTTGTGAAATTGGGTGTGTGGAATGGATCGGTAAACTTTTTCGTCACCTCATTGGCCGGCGGCTATACTTTAGTTGGAAGCACCAATTTAGGATATGGTCAATAATAAGTTCCGCATTTGGCTCGTCAGATTTGGGCGCACTGCGTCGTTACAAATCGCTTATGTGGCATGGCCACACCGCGCGATTTGCGCCTAGCATTACCTCCCAACTCTGACGGCCAAATGGGGAACTTATTACTGACCACATCCTTAGCACCGAGGACGCGCATGAAAGCAGGACTTTTCGGACAACAACTCAACCTGACGGAAGAGTTAAAGGCGACCACATTGATTGTGCATAGCCGATTGCAGGCAGCTCCATTTTAAACATTCTTCAAGAAACGTGAAATCTGATGCAAATGTTTTTCCGAATGAAGAAAAAAGAAATTTGTTTCTGTTGTCGATTCAGTCATGTTACCAAACTCCAATAAGTTATTATCTATTGCAGTAAATACCCGATAACCATACTGACGGAATAGATCAAATATTTCATTTGGATTGTAATTAAATTTTACTGACCATTTCCTTAGAATCTCAGAAAATACAATAGGTTTGTCCTTGATAATTGTTTTAATTGCACCTTGAAATACTAATAATTCAGCGCCTTCTACATCACATTTGATAAAGTCAACACGTGTACATGTCTCTGTTATATATTCATCGAGTGTTTTAACTTTGCATTGTACCGTTTCGATATCAGTACGACCAGTCACGTTGGCCGAAGATGCATTTCCAGACCCTTCAGGATAGTAATAAAAAGGAAACTCTCCTGCCTTACTTGAAAAACCAAAATTGTGTATCTTCACATTTGGCACCGAATTTATTTCGATATTTCTTTGCAGGTGACTATATGTTTTCGGAATAGGCTCAAAGCTGAATATTTTAGCAGCACGTCGTGATACTGCGATGTTGATGGAATACCAACCAATATTCGCGCCAATATCAAAATAATTATCTCCATCAGATACCAAATTCTCCATCATAATGGATTCATTTTTCTCATAATCGAAAAAATTCAGCATCTCAATGGGTGCAATTCGAAAATCACCGTATGCACACGCGATACGGATACCACGATCACGCGAAGTCATAATCACACGTCCATCCTCAATTTCAATTTTTTTTATGTTCGTCCGTGTAAGGTAATCAGCATAGTCAAAAAGTGCTGCATGGTGATCTTCATACATACTTTTTATAAAAGTTGACTTATCAATAGATCCATCTGTATATTTAGCAAGTGTTGTATTTATTGAATTCATATATATTAATCCTATCAAGTTAAAGAAATTAAAATTACAAAAATGATTGAATAGTTCTGCGAAAACCATCTCGCACGCTCGTGGTTGGTATCCAGCCTAAACTTTTAACTTTGTCAATTGAGGGACACGATCGAAAAATTGGGCTTTTAAGATAAGCATTGCTGCTTACAGGTACGTCAAACCGAGTCTTAATATTGCGTTCAGGGAAGAGATTTGCAACCAGTGTTGCCAAGTCTTTGATGGATATTTCAGCGGATGGATTCGCAATGTTGTAGGCCTGTGCTTTTCCCCCAGTCAATAGAACAGTCAGGACACCAATGGTAAAGTCTGCAATATAGCAAAATGGGCGCAGCGCTAATCCGTCGCTCTTCAAAACAATATCTCTTTTGGCAACAACGTCCGCTACAAAATCGGCAAATACGCGTCCGTCGTCAAGAGCCATACCAGGCCCATAAGTGTGGAACGGGCGTACCACACTGGTATGCAGACCATGTTGCTGCGCCCAAGCTGCGCACATCGTTTCTCCAATTCTTTTACTCTCAGCGTAACAAGATCGAACGTTCATGGGGTCAATGTAGCCGTAATCCAACTCTCCAACCAGCGTATTGGAGTCAAAAGGCACACCATATACCTCGCCGCTGCTAAAAAATAGAAATTTTTCTGCTTTGATTTTTGTGGCATAGTCCAACAGATACATTGTGCCCGTTGAGTTTGCAAGCAATGTACCAACAGGATCAACACCATAATATTTTGGACTGGCTTGGCTAGCACTGTGAATGATGAAATGAGCGGAGGGTAAACCATTCGGAAGCGGCTTTGAAATATCGTGCAGTACAACGGTCAGATTGGGTTCGCTCAAATATGTGGCAAGCCTGGCTTTAAAACTTTGCCTGCTTCGCACGATACAAATCACTTTGATATTGAGATCATGAACGTATCCAATAGTCAGCAAGGATTTAACCAGATAGGCAGCCAAGAAACCTCCTCCGCCAGTAACAAGAACAGTCTTGCCCCGCATGGCCTCCCATGGAAGTTTTGCTGAAGCAATTGACTCTAAGTCTTCACGAATGATTGGGTTAACTTCAAGTATTGATTGTGTGATTTTAATCATGGACTACGATGGCATTTTTTCACGGCAGTTAAGACATACCCAGTCTTTGACAATCTGGCTGGTGGCGCCGATGATGGCTATTTTCATGGCATGGGGTGTGGGATACGAATAATAAATACTATATGTTTAGGATATGGTCAATAATAAGTTCCGCATTTGGCCGTCAGAGTTAAAGATGTAATGCTAGGCGCAAATCGCGCAGTGCGCCCAAATCTGACGAGCCAAATGCGGAACTTATTATTGACCATATCCTAAGGCTCATAGTTGGATTCCCGTTTCTTTTGCTACCTCTAGCACTAGAGCCGAAGGCGTGTCTGCATCTTTCAGGAGGATGTCGATTTTTCGATCACCTAGCTTGCGTATCAGTGAAACATAAAGTGCACCAATCGTCGTTGCACGATTGCCAACGGGATGATCGGTTTCAAATAACAGGTCAATGTCACCTCCTTTTTTGGCATCGTCAACACGAGAACCAAAAAGGATAACCCGCACATCGTCACCCAGCACCGTCTTGGCTATTTGTTTGATGGATTGGATTTGGTCGGGGGTCAGGCGCATAGGGGTGTTTGTTACATCGCTGTTGTCATGGCTTTGATATATTTTTTATAGCAGCATAGGCAGGCTGGACGGGCGCTAGAGCTGATTTTTATATTGAAAATATGCTAATGAGCCAAGCCAGCATACCAGCGCCAGGTTTTATAGATGGTTTGCTCTAGTGAACAGGTTTGGGTCACGCCAAGGCTATTCTGGATGATGGTCAGGTTGGGAAACAAATCGTCTTGCTGTCCCTTTTTGGATGGCACGGTGTTCAACACCACACGCGGTTTGGGAGAAACATGCTCACCTATGCGCTTGACAAGTTCAAGATGGGTGACGACGGTAGGGCTGCCCACGTTATAGACTGCCCCATCAATGCCATTGACCAATGCTGCCATGACCCACCAGGCGGCATCGCTACCATAAAGATAGCTGCGTCGTGCCAAACCATCGCCATGAATACGGATATCGCTACCTGTAAGTACGTCACGCAAAAAATTGTTGAGCGCCCACGGACGATCCAACTCTTGGTAAGGGCCAGCGAAGGTGAATGGACGAACGGTGATGACGGGCATACGAAACTGACTGCGGTAAATGGCTGCCAAGTTTTCTGCTGCACGTTTGGCTTCGGCATACACTGTATGCAACTGGCCGCACGGCATTGGATAGTAGTCTGTCTCAGCCAATGGACCGGGTCGGTTAGGCGGGCCACTGACCAAGCAAGAGCTAACGTTCACAAAGCGCAACAGGTTATCCAACTGGCTTGCTGCTTCGAGTGCATTGTGAATACCAGACATCGTGGTCTGATACACCCGCAGCGGGTCAGACGAATGCACACGGTTGTTAGGCAGGCCGGCCGCATGAACCACAAAATTGGTATTGCGGGCAAACTCAAACGGTGAACGCACGTCTTGTGATTTCAAGTGAATGTCACTGCGTTGCGCCAGATGAGGGTATTTTTGCGCCCAGTTGTTGACATTGCGTGCGTACAAATCCAGCGTCATACCTAGGTGGTACTCGTCATTGAGCGCGGTGATTGTTTCGGCCATCCATGTACCAAGAAAGCCCGTACCACCCGTGACGGCAATGTGCTGCAAGCCCAATGCTGTGCGTATTTCTGGTTGTGCGGCGCAAGCCAGCAAACAGTCTTGACGAATTTCAGTGAAACGATCAGTTGTCATGGCTTAATCTTCCTTTGTCGTATTTTTGGCGGCCAGTTCTCTAGCCACTTCAAAGATTAAACTTTCCTGCCCGGCTACGGCCTTGCGTTTACCCAGGGCAAAAAAGATGTCGCGTCCATCCACCTGGTATTCCTTGGCCGCCTGTGCAACGGGCTTGGCAAATCCTGAAAACACACCCGATAAGCCACTCACAATGGACATCGGTGAAATGCTTGCAGCGACTGGGTTAAATTCTTTCTCTGCAACATCTGCGGCGTCCAGAATTTTGTACAGGTCAATACCCGTCTCAAACCCCAGTCGATCAAACACTGCCACCAATACTTCAAGCTGTGTGTTTCCCGCTCCCGCCCCAAAACCGCGAATAGTGCCGTCGATGATAGTGGCACCTGCCTTGACGGCTGCCACTGAATTGATAACCGCCATACCCAGGTTGTTATGGCCATGAAAGCCGACCGGTATAGACAAACCATCTGCCAGAGTCGAGATACGCTGTGTTACATCATCTGGAAAATAGGCACCGGCAGAGTCCATGATGATGACGGCTTCTGCACCATAGGATTCCATTTTTTTTGCTTCTTCCAAGAGAACGTCGGGTGATGCCATGTGACTCATCATCAATACCCCATAAGCGACCTTACCCGCTTTTCGAACATAGGCAATGTGCCGGTCAGTGATGTCGGCCTCCGTACAGTGCGAGGCGATTCGAAAGACATCAACGCCAATCTCAAGCGCCCTTGTCAAATCATGCTTGATGGTGGCAAAACCAGGTATGACGTGAATAGCCAGACGCGATTGGGTCAGGTTGGCGCGTGACAGTGTCAATATCTCTTCGTCACTCAAGCGGCATTCCCCCACCAGCATGGACGATGCACCCAAACCGTTGCCATGACCCACTTCAACAATGGGCACACCAGCAGCCTCTGCCGCCTTGCAGTAGGCTACAAAGCTTTCACGGCTGAGCTGATGGCGCACCGCATGGTTACCGTCACGCAGCGTTGGGTCACTGATAAGAATTTTTTTTGTCATGTGGATGACTCCAGAAAATTGGCAGATTTTGCAATAAGCTCCGCCACGGCAATGGCGGCGCAGTTAATGATGTCTAAATTGCCTGCATATTGGGGCAGGTAATCGCCAGCCCCCACCACCTTGATGGTGGTGATAATTTTGTTGTCTTGAATGGTCGGCGGCAAGATCAGTTTGTAGCCCGGCACATATTGTTTGATTTTTTCAACCATTGCGTTCACCGCAGCTTGAATGGCGGGTAGGTCAGGATTGGCGATCTTGGCGTAGATCGTTGTTTGCATATCAATGGGCGGCATCGCCGGATTCAAGATCAGAATGGCTTTGGTGTGCTTGGCACCGGTTAGCGCCATGAGTGCGTCTTGGGTGGTTTCAATGTATTCGTCCAAATTTTGTCGAGTGGCGGGGCCAGCACTTCTGGACGCGATGCTGGAGGCTACCTCAATGTATTCAATATGGCTATGCACTTGCGAAATGGCGTAGGCGATGGGAATAGATGCCTGCCCGCCACAGGTCACCATGTTGATGTTTCTGGCGTTAGTTCCCAGACATTCTTCGGCATTGATGGCTGGTACGCACAGGCCACCCAGTTTGGCCGGGGTCATATCGATGACGGTTTTGCCAAGTTTGTCCAAAATAGGCCAGTGTTCCATGTGGGCGTGTGCTGAAGTGCAATCAAAAACAACATCGCAAATAGCAGGATCATTCACGATAGCTTCGATGCCACGGTCAGAAATCGTTACACCCAATCCATTGGCGCGCTTCATACCCGCTGAATTGAAATGACGACCCGTAAACAACGTGCAGGTCATCCCTTGGGTGCGCATGACTTTGACCATCAGATCGGTGCCGATGTTGCCAGTGCCGATGATGGCGATTTTGAGTTTGTTGGGGAATGTCATTTGGGCTTCCAGCTTATAGCGACTTAGATTTCTCATGCATGCCAACCAGCATGGCGCGCTCTAGTACATCACGAGACACCAGTGGAGACAAGTCTTCGAGGGGCGGTGAGACCAATGTTCCGTCTTCCTTAGACACCAAAGATAACTTAGGCGAGAAAAGCTGCTCGGGGTGCATGAATACCTCACATATCACCGGGCCGGTTGCAGCTTGTACCTTGGTTAACGTTGCATCGCACTCATCCCAGTGATGTATTTGATAAGCGGGCATGTCAAAAGCCGCAGCAATCTTGGAAAAGTCTGGGCACGAGACGCCTGATGCTTTGTCGGTACCAACGTATCCGGTCTTGAATAATGCATTCTGTGTATGCTTAATCATCAAATAGCCATCATTGTTAAAAATAAACAGCTTGATGGGAAGCCGGTGATGAGCTATCGTTTGCAACTCCTGCAAATTAAGCATCATGCCACCATCGCAATTCAGACACATAACTTCGCCACGGTTCAGTGCGAACGATGCACCAATGGCAGCAGGTAAGCCATAACCCATTTCGCCAAGGCCTGTGGAAGTCATCAACCTCTGGCCATCAGCAATGTGCAGCACCTGGTGACCACTCAGCAGGGCTGTGCCCATGTCGGTGACAACAACTTGATCTTTCTTGAAAAAGCTGTTGAGTCGTTCCATAAAACGGTAAGAGTTCATGAAATCGCCTTGGTCGGCGTGCTCTGGTCCCACCCAAGGAAACTCATTCCGATATGCATTGCACTTGGCCAGCCAGTCGGTTTTTGGCTCGATGATCCGCTGTTTTAATTTCTGAGTTAACGTAGTCATGAAAACCGATGCATCGCTCACGATCATTTTTTGTATGCGTGCCTGATGTTTGGTAGCTTCTTGCGGGTCAATATCAACCACGTCAATGCGTGCCCCACGCGCCAACTCCGACAAGTCGTACCCGATTTGAGGTATCGCCAGTCGAGTGCCGATGGTCAACAGGTAATCGCAGTTTTGCAAAATGAAGTTGGCGGCACGTTGCCCGTAAACACCGGCACGACCAAATACCAGCGGGTGCTTTGAGTCCACCATGTCAATGCCAGCCCACGACACCAGTGCGGGTACACCCAGCAAATCAAGCAAAGGCTTAATTTGCTTTTCGGCCCCAGCCAGTCGAATTCCGTGACCTAGCCAGAGCAGTGGGCGCTGCGCAGTAAGCAGGGCATCAACCACACCGTCGATTTGTTCGGCCATCTGTGGTGTTGAAAAACTCACAGGTGCAGTTGGCTCGAACTGCATTGCAGCGCTTGGCTCAATTCTGCTGGCCTGAATATCCATGGGAATTTCAATCCAGCAGGGGCCAGGACGTTGATCAAGAGAAATATGAGCAGCCTTTTGTAGTTCAAACACAGCCTGGTCAGGCGACGTGACACGATGTGCATATTTGGTGACCTTGCGAACCATATCAACTGAGTCGTAACCCTGCACGCCCCACATACGATAGGGGCTTTCGGGCTTGGTGAATTTTGAGTTTTCGTTACCAGCGATGACGAGGCAAGGAATGGAATCAGCCCAAGCTGATACGACACCAGTGACACCATTGGTTGAACCAGCGCCTGTAGTCAATAAAGACGCTGATAACTTGCCACAGGTGCGGTAATAGATTTGCATCGCCATGCACGCGGCTTGCTCATGATGAACGCAGACGATTTCTGTGTACCCTCGGCGGGCAATGGCATCAAACAAGTGTACGTTACCCGCACCAATAATGCCAAAAACATGTTGAATTCCCATGTCTTCGAGCGCTTTTGCAATCAAATCACTAACCTTGACTTTTTCGATGGTTTGAGTTGGTTTCATATTGAAAAATACTATTGAATTGATATCTGCTTTGTAGCTACTTGCGCTTGATTGACGGACGTTAGCGAGTTAAATTGATACTATTTTGGCTGACAATTCAGGCCGCAAGCAACTGAGATTCCAGCGTATTTTGCACCGCAATGGGGGCAAACATTTGCGACGGATACAGGTAGCTTTCGCCAGATTCATCAATAACACGGATCATGCCGTGCGTCTGCGCTTTGGGGTCGTCTTCTAGTGTGTAGAGCTTGCGCGCCTCAAGTGAGGCTTCGTAGCCCGTGTTTTTGATGCAAATCATCCATTTCATAACAATTCCTTAATTTTCATTTCGATTTTGCCAATACCATGTGCCTCATACCAATGCAGTTCTACGGGTAACAACTCACCGGTATCGAGTAAGGATATGGTCGCATAGCCTTTACACTTTTTCCAGTTTTTTCCACCGTAGGCATCAAGGAGTCGGTTGAGTTCACGAATTTTGGTGCCTTGTGCAAACGTTTGTGGGTTGGTAATCGGGCTGGCAAGTTCCCAAAGGCCAGAAGATTCCCTCAAAAATTAACCCCCAGATAACTCTCAATTTTGGCTGCTGCAAACTCCAGCATTTCAGGCGTGAGCGCGGGCTGAACACCTATCCAGAAGGTGTTGTTCATGACATTGTCTGTATTCGTCAAATCACCGCTGATACGGTAATGAGCATCTGCCATATAAGGTTGGCATGTCAAATTGCCGGCAAATAGAAGGCGCGTTCCTACCTTATTTTGATCCAGATAGGTGAGCAAATCCAGGCGGGTCACCGGGCAGTTGGGTTTGAGCGTGATGGGAAAACCAAACCATGAGGGGTCAGAATGTTCGGTGGCTTGCGGCAGATGGACGAATTCTTCGCAGTCTTTGAGACGTTCTTTCAAAAAAGCAAAGTTGTCTTTGCGGGCTTGAATGAATTGCGGAGCTTTTTCCAGTTGGGCTAACCCGCAGGCGGCCTGCATGTCGGTGATTTTGAGGTTGTAGCCTAGGTGGCTGTAGGTGTATTTGTGGTCGTAACCTTCAGGCAGGCTACCCAATTTTTGACTAAAGCGCCTGCAACAGGTATTGTCTTTGCCGGGTTGGCAATAGCAGTCACGCCCCCAATCCCGAAAGCTCTCGGCAATAATTTTCAGCTCGTCATGTTTGGTAAATACTGCCCCGCCCTCGCCCATGGTGATGTGGTGCGCCGGGTAAAAACTCAAGGTCGCAATGTCGCCAAAAGTGCCGACCATTTGGCCACGATAGGTAGTGCCTAGTGCATCGCAACAGTCTTCAATCAGCCACAAGTTGTATTTTTTGCACAGGGCAGTGACCACATCCAGATTAAAGGGGTTGCCCAAGCTGTGCGCCAGCATGATGGCCTTGGT
Organism: uncultured beta proteobacterium; assembly: GCA_903920405.1. Taxonomy (GTDB): domain Bacteria; phylum Pseudomonadota; class Gammaproteobacteria; order Burkholderiales; family Burkholderiaceae_C; genus Rhodoferax. The sequence continues at coordinate 3,327 of CAIXMC010000048.1, read as the reverse complement.
TTTGGGGCTAATGGCAGCTTCAATTTTATGGGCATCAATATTGTGGGTCAGGGCATCCACATCCACAAACACAGGCACTGCCCCAAATTGCAAAATAGGGTTCACTGTGGTCGGAAATCCTGCCGCTACGCCAATGACTTCATCGCCTTTTTGAATGGCGCGTGTGCCCAGCTTGGGAGATGTCAGTGTGTTAAATGCCACCAGATTGGCAGACGAGCCAGAATTCACGGTGATCAGATGCTTGATGCCTATGAAGGCTGCGAGTTTCTTTTCAAACTCGGCGTTAAAGCGACCGGTAGTGAGCCAACCGTCCAGGCTGGCTTCGACCATGTTTTTCAATTCTTGCGCACCGATGACTTTTCCAGAGGGGGGAACGACTGTGGTGCCAGGTATGAATGCCAGCGGTGTATATTTGTTGGCAGCAAAATTCTCAACATGCACTAACATGGCTTTGCGCAAAGCCTCATCCACTTTACCCAGAGTCAGACGTGCCACCTTGCGACACTTGCTGCTGTGAAGGGTCAGCACTTTATCCACCCGCGCCACACTGTTGCGCTTGAGCGTGCCAGAGGACAAGTCTGCATCTGTGATGGCGACTGCCGACGTGTCATGGATGTAGGCATCGACCTCGGAAGTGATGTAGGCCACACTGACATCATCCTGGCTTGAGTGTGAATGTGAATGGATACCCAAAACCAGTCCGGGGCGCACTTGACTACCCGCCTGATGGGTGTGAGGAATATCCAAAAGAACGATATCACCGGGCTTTAACATCAAACGCTTCCTCCCAATCGACTGAATTGTCTTCATCGGTTTCAAAAAAACTCGACAGGCCCAAAGATTTGAAATTTTGCTCAGAAGCAAGTTCATCAGGTTCTACAGGGTGACAGGTGTTCACCACGCTGCTGGTTTGATCATTTTTGTCGAGCACTATCACAAACAATTCAGCTTCGGTCACGCCTTGCAGCGGGGCCAACAACTGAATTTTTCCTTCTTTGTAAAGGGCTTTTACTGCTTGCATGGCAGGTCTCCTTGAAAATTGACATAGTGCATGATGTGTTGAAGTGATATGTCACGCATGTTTTGTTTGGCATGGAAAGCCTTGTGCCACGCCATGATGTTGCCCAAACTGTGTGCCAGTCTCCATTTTGGATGCCAGCCCAAACGGGCTTTGGCTTTGGAAATGTCGAGCTTTAAATAATTGGCCTCATGCGGGTGATGGCCACCGTCCTGCTGCCAACGAGCGCCCTGTCCCCAACTGCTGACCATCTGCTCAACAATCCATTGCACAGGTTTGGCATCGTCATCGTTGGGGCCAAAGTTCCAGCCCTCAGCAAAAGATGATCCATCGGTGTACAAACGTTCGGCCAAGGTCAGGTAGCCTGACAAAGGTTCAAGCACATGTTGCCAGGGGCGTATGGCATGGGGGTTGCGAATGACAACGGGCTGGTTTTGCTCAAAGGCACGCAAGATGTCGGGGATCAGTCGGTCAGCAGCCCAGTCGCCACCACCAATCACATTGCCCGCACGTGCGCTGGCCACGGCCATACCGTTGTGCTGAAAAAATGAATTGCGGTAGGCTGATGTGACCAATTCGGCACATCCCTTGCTGTTGCTGTAGGGGTCATGGCCGCCCATAGGCTCGTTTTCGCGGTAGCCCCAGGGCCACTCCTTGTTGTCGTAACACTTGTCGGTGGTGATGTTGACCACAGCCTTGACACTGGGCGTATGGCGCACGGCTTCAAGCAAATGAACCGTGCCCATGACGTTGGTGGCGTAGGTTTCAACCGGATGTTGGTAGGAGTAACGCACCAGGGGCTGGGCTGCCATGTGAATGACAATTTCAGGCTGTTGCATATTCAATGCGGCCTGTAGTTTGGACAGGTCCCGAATGTCACCGATGATGCTGGTCATGCCACTGGCAACCTCAGCAATTTCAAACAGGCAGGGCTGGGTGGGCGGGGCCAAGGCGTAGCCCGTCACATCTGCCCCAAAGGATTGCAGCCAGAGCGAAAGCCAACTGCCTTTGAAGCCGGTGTGGCCGGTAAGAAAAACGCGTTTGCCGCGCCAGAAGTTGTGATGAAGGGTCATACTGGGGTCAGTCCCACTTTTTCCAGGGTGCTTGACCACTTGCCCACAAATTTTCAAGGGTTTGCTTGTCGTGCAGTGTGTCCATGGGCTGCCAAAATCCCTGGTGCTGGTAGGCCATCAGTTCGCCATCTTTGGCCAATTGCATCAAAGGTTCTTGCTCCCAGATGGTGCTGTCGTCTTGAAGGTAGCCAAGCACTTTGGGCGACAACACAAAAAAACCACCATTGACCACCGCACCATCACCTTTTGGTTTCTCTTTGAAATTCATGACCTGACGGTTTTGAATGTCGAGAACACCAAAACGACCAGGCGGGAAGGTAGCGGTCAAGGTTGCTGCCTTGCCATGGCTGCGGTGAAAGTTAATCGTGTCTGCGATGTCCACATCACTCACACCGTCACCGTAAGTGAAACAAAAAAATTCATCATTTTGAACATATTCAGCCACACGACGCAAGCGCCCCCCCGTCATGGACGTTTCACCAGTGTCCACCAAGGTCACTGTCCAAGGCTCGGCACGCTTGTGATGCACTTCCATCTGGTTGGACTGCATGTGAAACGTGACATCAGACATGTGCAAAAAATAGTTGGCAAAGTATTCCTTAATGAGGTAGCCCTTGTAGCCACAGCAAATGACAAAGTCATTGATGCCGTGGTAGGAATATATCTTGAGAATGTGCCACAGCACAGGATGCCCACCAATTTCAACCATGGGTTTGGGGCGAGAGGCGGTTTCTTCGCTCAATCGAGTGCCCAGTCCACCAGCCAGGATGACTGCTTTCATAACAAGTTTCTTTCTTGGGTATCAGCAGCAGTTATCAATTTGAAATTTTTAATAATAAAACAACTTTTATTATTCAATAGTTTGCGAAACATACTCTTCATCTGGTCAGGCAGTTATGATTTCTTTGATAACTGCAATAGATTGAATTTAAATGGGGGACAAATTGGGAATTGCTGGGGTATCAGTGTCCATCATTCTACGGTGACATGCTCGGTATATCCTAAGTTCGACGGGCCGCTAGTAGAATTTCCACATGACGGGTGCGTTTCAAAGTGATGTGGCTTTGCTTGGGTGCGACATCCAAATCCCCTCTAACCCTAGGCTGTCGAAATTCGATGGTTTTTCCTCAATTTCCTGTCCCACTTTCTGGATGGTAGGTCATTAGTTGTATGTTATTGATTTTCATTTTGTATTCATGTAACCTGCAAAAACAAGATTCCAAATAATGAAAAATT
>CAIXMC010000047.1 GCA_903920405.1 uncultured beta proteobacterium | reverse complement strand
TCTACAGGGTGAATTGGTTCTCTTGAAATCCTCCTACGAAGAACACAAATATATTGCCACGCCACTCGCTTTGAAAACAGGGAGAACAAATTCACCCTGGGGATCTAAACGGTTACGTTCAAGCAGACCATCGACCGTGCGGTGATGCAGTGGATGCAGTTTCGCTTGAGCCACAAAATGCCTGGATTGGTGATGCCAGCGATAGATGAAATACTAAAAGGGGCTTCCCACTTAAGGCGGGACAGAGATGAAGTCAGCCGCCTGCGCTTGTTACGGCTAATCAACCCAATGAGTGAGCTTCCCCTGCCAAGAAAACCACGTGAGCAAATCAAACGTAACCCATTGATATTGCATTTGTCCCGCCTTAAGAGGGAAGCCAAATTGCCGCTGGCCGCATCGCCACACGACAGCTCAGGCATCACCTCCAACAAGCGAAAGGGAACCTCCTTGTGGTGTTTGACCACGGCCTCCTTGCCAATCCAGTTGAGCGTGGTCATCAAACTGCCCTTTCTTGCGATGAACGATCTGATTCATGCCCCATGACTGAAATGCGGGCTTCCCACATCCTTAGGATATGGTCCAAATCAGGAACTGAATAAAAAGTTCATTACATCGCCATCTTTGACGATGTAATCCTTGCCCTCGGCGCGCATTTTTCCGGCATCTTTAGCACCTTGCTCGCCTTGCAAGGCGATAAAGTCTTCATAAGCAATGGTCTGGGCGCGGATGTAGCCTTTTTCAAAGTCGGTATGAATCACACCTGCTGCCTGCGGGCCGGTGTCGCCGGCATGGATGGTCCATGCACGCACTTCCTTGACTCCGGCAGTGAAGTACGTTTGTAACCCCAGCAGCTTGTAGGCAGCACGAATCAGCCGGTTCAAACCAGGCTCGGTTTGACCAGACTCTTGCAAAAACATCAATCGGTCTTCGTCGTTCATCTCGGCCATGTCAGCTTCAAGTTTGGCGCAGATGGCCACCACCGGTGAACCTTGCACACTGGCATAAGCCGTCAGACGATCGAGCATGGGGTTCTGGATAAAACCATCTTCAGCCACATTGGCTACAAACATGGCAGGTTTGGCGGTCATCAAAAAAAACGGCTTGAGCAACGCCTGTTCTTCCTTGCTGAAGGCGATGGTACGAACGGGTTGAACTTCATTCAAGGCTGCCTGACATTTTTCAAGCAGTGTGACCAGACGGGCTGCCTCTTTGTCGCCGCCAGATCGGGCTGTTTTTTGGTAACGCGACAGTGATTTTTCGACTGTGGACAAGTCCGCCAGGCACAGTTCAGTCTGAATGACTTCAATGTCAGAGATGGGATCAACCTTGCCCGCCACATGCACCACGTTATCGTCTTCAAAGCAGCGCACCACATTGATGATGGCATCGGTCTCACGAATGTGAGCCAAAAACTTGTTGCCCAGACCCTCGCCGGTGCTGGCTCCCGCCACCAAGCCGGCAATATCTACAAATTCAACGGTGGCCCGCAATACACGATGGGGTTTGACGATGGCAGCCAGTGCATCAAGTCTGGGGTCAGGCACTTCGACCATGCCCACATTGGGTTCAATCGTGCAAAAAGGATAGTTTTCAGCCGCAATACCCGCTTGGGTCAAAGCGTTAAAAAGCGTAGATTTACCAACATTGGGCAAGCCCACAATGCCACATTTCATCATGATCCTTATCTGTAAGGGGAGGTCGAAACAGGGTGAATTTGTTCTAAAGGCAAGTTGTTGAATTTTCGTCATTCCCGCGAAGGCGGGAATCTAGTGCATTCTGGATTCCCGCCTTCGCGGGAATGACGGAACTGGCTGTAGAACAAATTCATACTGGAGGTCGAAAGGCGTAAATTGTAATGATGAATAATCAGATAAAGAATGGACATACGACTTATTCTTGAAGTATCTTGTTTAAAAAATAAAATAAGCTGTTGATTTATAATTGCTTATTAACTTCAGAACATTAGAATTGTGAACAAGATTCATGAATACATTGTAAAAATTTGTTGGGATTCATGGGATTGTGTTGATTTTGCTGATACAGTGTCAAAAAGTGCAATTTTGTGGTGAAAAGTGCATTTTTTATCGCGCTATTTGTCTCAATCTCTTCATTCCCAAGGTCGTTAAGTGTTTCAAGGGGCTTCGTCGTTAAGTCTGGATGCGAAGGGTCGGCTGTCTGTGCCGACTCGGCATCGTGACGTTTTAAGTGCCACCACCAACGGGCAACTCACCATCACCAAGCATCCGCACGGCTGTTTGATGATTTTTGCCCGCCCTGAATGGGAAAAATTTAGTGATCGCATCAATGCTTTGCCCATGTCCGCTCAATGGTGGAAGCGCATTTTTTTGGGCAACGCCATGGATGTTGAGATGGACACCACAGGTCGCGTGCTGGTATCGCCTGAATTGCGTGCTGCTGCTGGCCTGACCAAAGAATCTGTGTTGTTGGGCATGGGCAACTACTTTGAGTTGTGGGACAAAGCCACTTACGATGCACAGGAAGCACAAGCCATGCAGGGCGACATGCCCGATGTGTTCAAAGATTTTTCTTTTTGAAGGCAGATGATGAACGGCGCATGGACACACACAACTGTTTTGCAATGCGAAGCCGTGGACGCTTTGCTCAAATTACAAAAGGAGGGTGTCGTGGGGAATGTGCCTGGCGTGTATGTCGATGCCACTTATGGTCGTGGCGGTCACAGCCGTTTGATTTTGTCCAAATTGTCGGCATCAGGGCGATTGATTGCTTTTGACAAGGATCCTGAAGCTTGTTCGGATGGCATGTGCATCACGGACGATCGTTTTTCCATTCGTCACATGAGTTTTTGTCATCTTGACGATTTGCAGCCATCGAGTGTGGCGGGCGTGTTGTTTGATTTGGGGGTGAGTTCCCCGCAAGTGGATAACCCGGCGCGGGGGTTTAGTTTTCAGTCAGATGGAGAGCTTGACATGCGCATGAACCCCACACGGGGGCAAAGTGTGGCGCAGTGGCTCGCAGTGGCAGAGGTTACAAAAATTGCGGAGGTCATCCGTGATTACGGTGAAGAACGGTTTGCCGGCTCCATTGCCAAGGCGATTGTTAAACGTCGGGAAATGCAGGGTCCCATCACGACCACCACAGAGTTGGCACGTCTCGTGGCTGACACGGTCAAGACCCGCGAGTCTGGCAAGAACCCTGCCACGCGCACCTTTCAGGCTTTTCGGATTTTCATCAACGCTGAACTTGAAGACTTGCAACATGCGTTAACGGCAGCGCTCAAGGTATTACAGCCGGGCGGGCGTTTGGTGGTGATCAGTTTTCATTCTCTGGAAGATCGCATGGTCAAACTCTTTATGGCGCGGCATTCACGCGAGGTCTTTGACCGTCGTGCGCCCTTTGCTGCGCCACAGGTGATGGCGTTGAAGGTTTTAGGCCGTGTTCGCCCCAGCGTGGCTGAGGTCGCATCTAATTCACGCGCTCGCAGTGCCATCATGCGCATAGCCGAACGCATCGCGCCGGGGGTGTTTTCATGCTGATGTTCAATCTTGGGCTGGCGATGGCTGTGGTCGGCAGTGCGTTGTATCTTGTTAATTTGCAATATGAATCGCGCCATTTGTATGCTGAATTGGACCGTGCGCAAACCGAATCTCGTCAAGTGGCCGTTGAAAACAATCGGTTACAGCTTGAAAAACGGAGTCAGTCCAATTCTTCACGGGTTGCAAAATTGGCCAAAAGCCAGCTTCAGATGGTGACGGCCACGCCAGAGGTCACTGTTTATGTCGATGGGGCAACAGGCCATGCAGGCGCTCCTGTGCAGTCGGGTGTGAAAGCGCTGGGGCAGCAATGACGAACGGTGTTGCCTACGCTCCCAGTCCCATGCTGGCCTCGCCGACACCGGCATGGCGCAGCAGGCTTATCATGGTTCTTATGGCACTTGCTTTTGCAGGACTGTTGGGACGTGCTGTTTATATTCAAGTCATTCAAAATGAATTTTTTCGACAGAAAGGCGAAGTTCGCTACGCCCGCACGCTGACACTGCAAGCCCATCGTGGACGCATTCTGGATCGCAACGGTGTGGTGCTGGCCTCAAGCACGCCCATGACAAGCATTTGGGCGATTCCCAACGATGTACCGAGTACCCCTGAAAGTCTGAAAAAACTGGCCAGGGTTTTGGCCATACCCATGGCAGATTTGAGTAAAAAGCT
>CAIXMC010000046.1 GCA_903920405.1 uncultured beta proteobacterium | reverse complement strand
GGGGGGATTTGGATGTCGCACCCAAGCCAAGCCACATCACTTTGAAACGCACCCCGTTAGCTTCTTCTTCGACCCTTGACCATAAGACTATGTTATAAACTTAATGCGTCGCTGAGTTACGGAACTACTTGCAGAGCGACGTACACAGGCATATACCCTACCCGGGTTAATGTGGTGTGTTTATCAAAACCTTAGGTCACCTAATGTTTTGCCCTGTCTGCTAAAGCGTTCGCCGAAAGCCCCAAAAGCCCCAAGCAACGCCAAACAGTTGTCAACTTTTATTTTGGAGCTTTTATCATGGCGAACGACTTTCTTTTTACTTCTGAATCGGTTTCTGAAGGCCACCCCGACAAGGTGGCTGACCAGATTTCCGATGCCATTCTGGATGCCATTTTTAAACAAGACCCCCGAAGCCGCGTTGCTGCCGAAACCCTGTGCAACACAGGCCTGGTGGTCTTGGCTGGTGAAATTACCACCAATGCACATGTGGATTACATTCAGATAGCACGCGACACCATCAAGCGCATTGGCTACGACAACACCGAATACGGCATTGACTACAAGGGTTGCGCTGTTTTGGTGGCCTACGACAAGCAAAGCAACGACATTGCTCAAGGTGTCGATCATGCTTCAGACGACCATTTGAATACCGGAGCGGGCGACCAGGGGCTGATGTTTGGTTATGCCTGCAATGAAACCCCAGAGCTGATGCCTGCACCCATTTACTATGCCCATCGGTTGGTCGAGCGTCAGGCACAGTTGCGCAAAGATGGCCGTCTGCCATTTTTGCGTCCGGATGCCAAAAGTCAGGTGACCATGCGTTATGTCGATGGCAAACCTCACTCGATTGACACCGTAGTTCTTTCCACCCAGCACGCCCCTGAAATGAGCCTGGGCAACCGCATGACCGATGCGTTTTATGAAGCGGTTCGTGAAGAAATCATCAAGCCTGTGTTGCCCAAGGCGTGGCTGACCGAAGACACCAAATACCTGATTAACCCCACGGGTCGGTTTGTGGTGGGAGGGCCGCAAGGCGACTGTGGTCTGACCGGTCGCAAAATCATTGTCGATACCTATGGTGGCGCTTGTCCGCATGGCGGTGGTGCTTTTAGCGGCAAAGACCCCTCCAAGGTGGATCGTTCTGCTGCTTATGCTGCCCGTTATGTGGCCAAAAACGTGGTGGCGGCAGGGCTGGCGCGCCAGTGCCAAATTCAGGTGGCTTATGCGATTGGTGTGGCCAAACCGATGAACGTGACCGTTTATACCGAGGGCACGGGTATCTTGTCTGATGAAATCATCGCCGGTCTGGTCAATACCCATTTTGACCTGCGCCCCAAGGGGATTATTCAAATGCTGGATCTGCTGCGTCCCATTTACGAAAAAACGGCATCCTACGGTCACTTTGGCCGTGAAGAGCCTGAATTTACCTGGGAACGTACCGACCGCGCCCAAGCCTTGCGCGCTGCAGCAGGTCTGTAATTGCCCCCGATGAACCTACAGACGCAGCGCTGGTTGGACCGATGGTTGGGCCAGGCGCTGTGTGCTGTCGTGTCCTTATGGGCAAGGCTGGTTCGCACTTCCCAGGTCGCGCCACTGCCAGCGCCACAACATATTTTGGTGATGATGCTGTCAGAAATGGGCAGTGTGGTGTTGGCGGGGCCTATGTTTGCAGCGCTGCGAAAGCGTTACCCCCATGCCACGGTGCATCTGCTGCAACTTCAAAAAAATCAGGAAGTGGCCATCCTTTTGGGGCTGGCCAAACCTGAACATCTGCACACCCTAAATGACAGTTCGGGTGTGCGATTGATTCGTGACATCTGGCGTGTGAGCAGAAGGCTGCGCCAACTTCCGCTTGATGTGGTGATGGACTGCGAGCTGTTTTCACGCATCAGCAGTTTGATGAGTTACTGGAGCGGCGCCAAGGTGCGCGTGGGCTTTACACCGCATACGCAAGAGGGTTTGTACCGTGGCAGTTTTATCAACCGCGCCATTCCCTACAACCCCTATCGGCACATCACCTTGCAGTTTTTGTCTTTGGTCGATGCCATAAACGATGCCTCCATGCCGCGCAACAAGGCTGCCCCCGTTCGAGAGCTTCCTTCCAAGACAGAGTTGTCCGTTCCCTTTGAACCTGCCGCCCTCCATGCCTATCGCCAAAAATTGCTGGCCGATTACCCTGCACTGGCAGGCCGAAAAGTAGTGCTGTTATATGCCGGTGGCGGTTTGCTGCCTGAGCGTGCCTGGCCTGCTTCGCACTATGCAGCACTGGCCAGCGGACTGTGCGCGGCAGGCCACGCGGTAGGCCTGATTGGTTTGCGTGGTGATGCCCTGTTGGCTGGTCAACTGCTTCTTGACATTGCAAACGATAGCTGCGTCAATTTGACCGGCTACACCAAAAGCATCCGTGAATTGCTCATGCTGTTTCATGCTGCCCATTTGCTCATCACCAACGATGGTGGCCCCGGCCACTTTGCCAGCCTGACACCCATTCGCACCATGGTCTTTTTTGGCCCTGAAACCAGTCGCCTGTACGGCCCACTGGGCGAAAAAACGCATATTCTGGAATCTCACATCGCCTGTTCGCCGTGTCTTTCAGCCTACAACCATCGCCAGACTTTTTGCGATGGTGACAATCAATGCCTCCAACGCATTGCCCCTGAACAGGTGCTGGCTGATGCGCTGAATTTACTTGCCCATACTGCATCGCCATGAGTGCATCCGTTTTCATTCAATGGCTGGCAGGCATTCGCTACATTAAATTTGGGTTGGTGGGAGCGGGTGGCACGGTGGTCAATATGGTGGTGTTGTACCTGGCGCAAGAACTTTTTTTTATCGCCATTGCCGGCACAAGGCAGCGCCTTTATGCCTCGTTGGCGCTGGCCATTGCCATTGCCACGGTTCATAACTTTACCTGGAACAGGCTTTGGACATGGGCTGACCGCGTCTCTGCCGACGGTGAATATCCACGAAACGGCACATCCATCATCGCCCGTCAATTTGGCCGCTACACCATGGCCTCGTGGTTAGGCATGGCATTGCAATATGGGCTGACCCTGTATTTATCCCATTCCCTTCACTATCTGTTGGCGAATGGCATTGCCATTGTGACGGCCAGTATCAGCAATTTTTTTGCCAATGACCGTTGGACTTTTGGTTATCGTACACAAAAAGTGATTAAGGATATGGTCAACAATAAGTTCCGCATTTGACCGTCAGAGTTAAAGATGTAATGCCAGGCGCAAATCGTGCGGTGTGGCCCAGCCACATAAGCGATTTGGGCTTCCCACTTAGGATGTGGTCAGTAATAAGTTCCCCATTTGGCCGTTAGAGTTGGGATGCAATCATGGTCGGAATTTGGATGGTAAAACAGGCTGTAGAGCTTACTGGTATTGCATAGTGTGCTATTCATTTTGAATCACTATGAGCAAAATCCCTGCCCCTTTTGCGGCGGGGATTTTTATTCACATATTCTCAAAAGTTTAGTTCCTTGTGTGCGCAAGCGCACAGAGTTTTATAGGCAGACTTCCCATAATGGTGATGTTTTCGCCGATGCGTCATTGGCGAAGATACGTGGGTGCCTGGCACCGCCTGCCAACGCATCGATTCCCAACCCATCTATCAAGGAACTCCAATGAATCATTTCCATGTGAACGTAACGGCGATATGTCTTGTGTATGGTGCAATCGTCACGGCGCAAGGCATGTCAGGTAGTGTATGAATCGATAGGACGCTTTTGCCATGTTTCATATAACAAATCAGTCTTACGACTTCACCGAAAGCCTTGCAGAGCAGGCAGAGCCGTCGGATGAAACGACGATCAGCTCATCCAAATACGTTGAGAACACATCACCGCACGACCAGTCTGATACATCCCATCTGTCTCTTCTTCGTCTCTTTTTCACTTTACCTCAAAGGACTCACCATGGTGGCCAATGGATATGACGAACCCTTCAATAGTTTTGCAGATCAGGCAGCAAAATGGACTGAAACTGTCATCCAGTCAACCTGACGTATGGCCAGCTCTTCACTTGACAGCCACACTTGAATCTTGATGTATGGCTGTCAATCGTTCTGTTTATCTTGTGGTCGATGACTTTGAGGTCATGCGCAAAGTCATCATAGGGCATCTGCGCCTTTTGGGTGCTTACAAAATATGGACAGCAACCAATGGTGTCGAAGCGCTGCATATTTTGCGAAGAGAGCAGATTAACCTGGTGCTGTCTGATTTGAATATGCCGGTGATGTCGGGGCTGGATCTGCTGAAGACTGTTCGCGCTGACGAACGTCTGTGCGCCACACCATTCGTCATCATCACTGCGGAATATGACCGTCACTTGATCAAGGCTGTGATCGACGCAGGTGTCAGTGACCTGTTGGTCAAGCCATTTACCCTACAGCGTCTGACCACTTGTGTCGAACAAGTCTGTGCGTGGCAGCACCGTAAGACATCAAAATTTCCAACGCTACCCCTTTCAAAGTCTGGCAGCGCCTTTCTTGCTGAAAATGTGTCATCGCGCAAGGCATTGGCACTACCGAGCGACCCACGCCCCAGTCTGTTGATTGTGGATGATGCCAACGATAACCAGCTTGTGCTATCGGACTTGTTCAAAGATGAGTACTTGGTACGCCTGGCCAACGATGGCCCCACGGCCTTGACAATATGCAGATCGGACACCCCACCCGACCTGGTTCTTCTTGATGTCATGATGCCGGACATGGACGGCTTTGAAGTCGCACGCCTGATGCGTGAGCACCCCGTCTCTGAAAATATTCCCATCATTTTTGTCACTGCCATGACTGACAGCTCAGCGCGATGGACAGGCATGTCGCTTGGCGCTGTTGATTTTGTTAGCAAACCGATCGATTTGTCGATGCTGCAACTTCGAGTGAGTAATTTCATGCGCTATGTGGCGCTGCACAAGAACTTGCAAACCGAATGCGACAATATGCTGGCGTTGGCTCGCCTGCGTGATGATGTGGATCACATCACGCGCCATGACATGCGTGGGCCACTGGCGGGTGCACTGGGCTTGGTGCAGTTACTGGCTAACAACGATACATTGACCCCCACACAATCTACCCAACTCAGTCTTCTGGAAGAAACTGTGCTACAGGTGCTCAACATGATCAACCTGTCGTCTGAAATTTTCAAAATTGAAACGGGTCGCTTCCAGCTCAATGCCCAGCCCGTCATGATCGAAGACATTGTGCAGTGCATTGTAAAAATGACCAGCAACACCTTTGTTTCAAAAAAGCTGGTGCTACACATCGACGCACCCGTTGGCAAAGGGCCTGTGCAGGCCCTGGGTGACGCGCTGTTTTGCTATTCGCTGCTTCAAAATTTGGTGAAAAACGCTTGTGAAGCCGCGCCCATCCAGAGCCAGGTGGACATTGTGTTGTCTGACACTGATCCACTTCGCATCATGATCAAAAACAGCGGTACCGTACCCGTTGACATCCGCAACAATTTCTTTGACAAATTTACAACCCGCAACAAGACCAGTGGCAACGGATTGGGTACCTATTCTGCCAAGCTGCTCGTCGAAGCCCAGGGCGGCCAGATTGAAATGGAGGTATCAGATGATGACAACACCACTTCGCTGTGGGTGACGTTGCCACGTGCGCCAAGTTAATGTTTTGTCGTTTGGTTCAAAACAGGAAGACACCGTGCCTGGTCAGTATTTTTGCGATGGCGAACAGCTATGCTCTGCGCCAATAGTTAGGATGTGGTCAGTAATAAGTTCCCAATTTGGCCGTCAGAGTTGGGATGCAATGCTAGGCGCAAATCGTGCGGTGTGGCCATGCCACATAAGCGATTTGTAACGACGCAGTGCGCCCAAATCTGACGAGCCAAATGGGGAACTTATTACTGACCACATCCTTACCAGCTTTTTGCTCTGTAACGCACGT
>CAIXMC010000045.1 GCA_903920405.1 uncultured beta proteobacterium | reverse complement strand
GGGTGAATTTGTTCTGAAGGCAAGTTGTTGAATTTTCGTCATTCCCGCGAAGGCGGGAATCTAGTGCATTCTGGATTCCCGCCTTCGCGGGAATGACGGAACTGGCTGTAGAACAAATTCACCCTGATGTGGGCATTGCACCGACACTCAACAAAACTCACCTCACCTCTGGGAGCGCGGGTATCTTGACCGCTTATTATCTTCACCTAAACCGTTATGAAATTTGTCCCCTTTTGAAAAAAGGGGGGTTGGGGGGATTTGGTTTTTGTATTGCACCACATCACTTTGAAACGCACCCCCTTTTGATCTAGGACTTGCATTTTTTCGTCAAATCACCGACACTACTGCTCTTGATTTTTGAGGGGCACGGGTGCATTACCCAAAGCCCTGCATTCATCGATTATTTGAGAAAAGGGAGCATCGCCATGTCACTTGATTACAAAACCGTGGAAACACCTTCCGTTCGAGCAGCCATGCTGCTCAATGGTGTTCGGTCTAACATCGTTCAGTCCATTCGGGCTTTTCGGTCAGAAAACTTGCAAGAAGCTGCCCAAGCTTTGGGGCATCGCTTTCTTTACGCCAACCTGGCTGTTGCGCAAAGCAGGCAAGAGGTACTTGATTTGATGAACCAGCAATTCATGCTGAGCACTCAGGTGAGTAAAAATTTTGAATCGCTTTACAGTGGTTTGACTGACCCCATCCACAAATCTGACCCGCAACCCGGTTTTGTCGTGGTACTTGAGCACATTCCAGCCAATGCCAAGTTTGACAAGGAAACACGCGAGCAACTGCTTGATATTTTTCGTGATGCTGCTGATTATTGGGGCGACAGAAAAATACCTTTCAGGTGTTTCTATTCGTTTTCTGTCGCACGCACAGCGCAACTTGAAAAACCGAATGAATCTCAAACAAGCGGCAAGGCAACACCCGTCAATAACGAAACACCGACCGAGAGCAGCGAAAAATTGCCAACGACCAAGCTGGTCGATATTTCAATGCAAGCCTTGCGCATGAGCAGTCCATTCAACTCAGGCTACTGGACATCGCCTTAACATTAACAGGTCGGGCAGGCCTGATCTGCCACTTGCTCGCACAGTGCCAGGTACTCTTGCACCGGCACTTCTTCAGCTCTGCGCTGCACATCAAACGCGCCGCTCATTTCCCTGGCGTTCAACCATGCGCCCAAGGTGTGCCGCAATAGCCGCCGTCGCTGGCTAAACGCCACCCTGACCAACTCTTCAAGCAAAGCCAGATGGACAGAAACAGGATGTGCGTGCGGCACCATGCGCACCACGGCGCTTTGCACTTTGGGCGGTGGACGAAAACTCTCAGGCGGCACTGAGAGCACATTGTCCATGGCATAACGCCATTGCAGCATGACACTCAAACGACCATAAGCCGCAGTACAAGGATGTGCCACCATGCGATCGATCACATCTTTTTGGAGCATGAAATGCTGGTCTTCAATCACGGCCACATGGTCTAACAGATGAAACAAAATGGGGGTGGAAATGTTGTAGGGCAAGTTGCCAACCACTCTTAATTTTGTAGTGCCCTGTGCAGATGCCATCTGCGTAAAGTCCACTTTTAAGACATCAGATTCAATCACGTTGAGTTGGCTTTGATGGCGTAATTGGCACGCCAGATCACGATCGATTTCAATCACGGTCAATGCGCCCAAACGTTCGACTAAAGGCTGCGTCAGGGCTGCTTGACCGGGACCAATTTCAACCATGCTTTGCCCCGCTTGGGGAGCGATGGCCTTCACAATGGCATCAATGATGCTGCGGTCTGTCAAAAAATGCTGACCGAACCGCTTTCTGGGAACGTGTTTCATGTGATCACTGAGGTTCTTCACGCAGTTCAATAAAAGCGCGTGCCCGCTGGGTCTGCGCCCAGGCTTTGTAGGCGTCTTCGAGCTTGATGTCTCGCACCATGGCACGAACCATCTCGCGCTGCTGCGCGGTGCTTACAGCAGATTGGCGACGTTCGAGCAATTGAATCAAGTGCATACCAAAGCGCGATGCCACGGGGTTGCTGATGTCACCTGGTTTCATCACGTCGATCACCGCTTCAAATTCGGGAACAAACATGCCCGGACTAGCCCAACCCAAATCCCCCCCTTTGATGGCACTGCCATCCTGAGAATAATCATGTGCCAGTCGCGCAAACTCAGCACGGCCGGACAACATCAGATTTTTGAATTCTGACAGTTTGGCGCGCACATCGGTGTCGGTCAAGCTCGCGGATGGCCTGAGCAGAATGTGGCGCACATGACTTTGTGTGACCAACGCACTCGGCAATGCCAGGTTGTTTATTTCAATCACCTTCAAAATATGAAACCCTGAAGGCGATCGAACCAACTCTGCCACGTCGCCTGCCGACAATTGCCGCGTTGCGCTGACAAATGAGGACGGATAGCGATCAGCCGAACGAAGACCCAGTGGCGCACCATTGACACCAAACGAGGTGTCAGCCATTTCTTGCCCCAAGGCCTCAAAGTTTTTGCCCGCCCGCGCACGCTGCAACAATTTTTCAGCGCGTACCTGAATGGCTTGCACTTGTTCGTGCGTGGCATTTTCAGGAATGGGAATCACAATTTGTGCCAGATTAAGCTGCAATTTGCTCAAATCCGGGTTGGTTTGTTGCTCTCGTAGATACGCATCAATGTCAAGTTCCGAGACTTTCACATGGGCCGCTACCTCGCGTTCACGCAAACGCTGTAGCACAATTTGATCGCGCAACTGGCTGCGAAACTGTTTCAAACTCAAACCATCGGTTTCTATGCGATGCCGAAGTTCGGTCACATTGGCCTGATTTTGTGCGGCGATGGATTGTTCAGCCTGATCAATGGCGGCCTCTTCAACCCGAATGCCCATGTCACGGGCCAGTTGAAGCTGCCATTTTTTATTGATCAGGCCTTCCAGAACGTCAGCTTTTAAGGTTTTGTTGTCTGGCGGCGAGTGCTGCTGCAGGGCAAGTTGCTGCAAGACACGCTGCGTTTCACGCAGGACCTCGGTGTGAGTAATCGGCTCGGAATTGACCAACGCCACAATGAAATCTACCGGTCGCTGCAATGTTGCATCGTGAATCAGGGAAGCACTCGGTGACAGGGTCAATCCTTGGGCATGGAGAGTTGCTATGGCTGACAACGCCAGGGTGGCGGCCGTCAAAAATTTGAAGCAGTGGGTCATGATCATTTAATCGTAATTGCTGAATCGACTGGGGACAGCCGGTGGGTCACGCAGGTTTTGGTAGCCGGAAATATTGTCTTTAAGCGATTTCAAGGGGTTCACACCCAGTCTGGAAAAGCCGACAAACTCCAGTTGAAACATCAGGCGTTGGGTGGCTGTGATGGTACTGGTTTGCAAGCGCTCCAGCACAACGCGCCCCAGCCAGCATCCTGCATCGTACTCAAAGCCCACAACAGAATCGACCAGTTTACTTTCGTTCATACTGTAATTCAATCGCCCAACGCTATACCAACGCCCACGTTCTGGCGATACAACATTGAGGGGCCACTGCCAACCCAGGTCAATTTGCTCACTCAAGTCACGCTGAAAACGATACGCCGCGCTCAACGTGCGGTAGTTGCCCGGACTGTAATGACCCTGCAGGGTAGAGCGTATGGACCGTTCAGTTTTTGGGTTGAACTGCACCGTGCCATCCAGTCTAAAGCGGGAATCCCAATTGAGGGAGCCTCCCAACAGCACATCGCTGATGCGGTCATACACGGGCACATCGCCTGGCAAATTCACATTTTGGTCGGAAAATCGCAATCTCTGTGCCACACCCAGGCGCAGCGCTTCAGCACCGGTGTCAGGGTTTAAAAACCGCGTGGTCACACCCAGTGTGAGCATGTTACTGTCAGAGATTCTGTCATTGCCCACAAAAGCGTTTTCTGTGTAAATGGTCGATAAATTGAAATCCATGACACCCGAGTCATAGTTAGGCAATGCTTGCTGACTGCGATAGGGTGTATTGACATAAAACGCACGCGGCTCCAGCGTTTGGCGCAATGAACGCCCAAACCATGCAGTATCTTTCTCAAAGACCAGTCCACTGTCCAGACTCAACGTGGGAAGTACACGCATCACACTGCGCTGACCATCGACCAGCGGTGTTTCAAACTGGTACTGGGTGACGTGCCACTGCACTTTGGGTTTGAGATAAGCCGCCATGGCCGCCATGGGGTAACTGAGCACCATCACGCCATAGGTGCGTTCACCATTGGCCTGACCGGTGAGCGTTGCATCTGACTGGAAACGGGTGTAATCCGCCGTAAGAGAGTAATCAAACCCATCGACGTTGGTGCGAAGGTAGGTGGTGCTGATTTGCGGCAGGCGGTTGTAGGGCGGAACGATAGGCGCACTCACGTCTTGCAGGGTTTGCCATTTGACGGTGCGCACGCTGTTTGAAAAGTAGCCGTTGGTCCAAGACAGCGTGGCATCGTTGGCCAGCAGACGTTGCGTTAATGAATTATCGACACGGGTGAAATCGCGCCAATAGTTGTCGTCACTGACACGGTTGACTTTCAGTTTGAGATCAAGGCCGTTGTCGCTCCAGGGGTTGGACAACCGTGCCTGATGCGTGGTGTTCAACCCCCAGCGCGAGGCATCGCGCAGCGCGTCTGAAGGCATCCAGTTCAATTGCACGGTGCCTGAGTGGTTGGACTCCAGATAGCGAAACTCATTGCCCAAACTAAGGCCGCGTTTGCCCATCACGGTGGGGGTGATCGTGACATCTCGGTTGGGGGCAATGTTCCAGTAATAGGGCACGGACACTGCGTAGCCATCCACGTTATCCAGCCCCAGTGTGGGCGGAAGAACGCCAGACTTGCGTTGGTCGCTTAACGGAAAGCTCAGGTAAGGCACTGGCAAAAGTGGCATGCCTTTGAAGCTCAACAGTGCGCCCTGAGCCAAGCCCCTGTTTTCTCCAGTGTCCAAACTGATGGTGTCAGCCGTCAAAATCCAGTCGGGCATCCAATTTGGAACAGGCAAGGGTTGGCAGGTGGTGAAACTGGCTTGGTGGATGACCGTGCGCTGTTCATCCAGAAAATCAACCCGCGCAGCCTGCCCGTGAGAATTATTTCTTGGAAAGTGATAGCTGGGCTGGTTAAAAAAACCTTCGAACGCATCGAGTCGCAGCTCCAATAATGGCCCTTCATAAATGTTACCGGCTTTATTCACACGAACATGACCGATCGCCTTGGCTACATCGGTGGTAGAGGTATATTCCAGACGGTCTGCCGTGATGGCCATATCGCCCTTGACCAGCCTGGCGCTGCCTTCAATGTGTGCAGCCCCATCAGGGCGACCGCTGATGTGTTGGCCCGACAAAAAAAGCGGTAACTGCGTGCGTGCAGACACCTGCTCTTGTAGCGACGGGCTACTTTGAAGATCAGTTTCAACCCACTCTTGTGCGCCAACAGGCAGTGTCAGTGCCAACACGGCACCCATGCCAAATTTGCCAAATTTGCAAAGGCACACAGTATTCATGAAACGGAGAATCAACATTCAGCAATTTTGGCAAATAATCGGTATTTCTGTCAAAGGATTATCCATGAGCACCCGGACCACCCCAGCACGGGAGCGATTCAAAGTGATGTGGAGCAGACAACCTGGCCGCATACAAGAAGACGAATTTGACGAATGTGTTCGCCTATTTTTGCTATTTAAAAAATAGCTAACTACGCAAGCAGGACGGGGGCTAGAGGCCAATTTGTTATACAAAAAACTCACATCTGGGAGCGCGGCATTTTGCCCACTGTAGAAGCGGCTTACAGCCCCATTTAAATAAGCCGCTGGACGCCCCGTCTACAAGCTACAGAAAATTCCACATCATTTTGATCCCCACACCTTCCCACTG
>CAIXMC010000044.1 GCA_903920405.1 uncultured beta proteobacterium | reverse complement strand
CTTTCAGCAATCCAAAATTCAGAGGAGAAATTGCATGAAACTGGCACGCTTATGGGGTTGGAGCGTTGTGCTGTCAAGTGTGCTGCTGGGCAGTCTGGCATGGTCGCAGCAGCAGACGATAGAGGAACTGGAGCGGCGCTTCAACGAAAAAATAGCAGCCAAGACAAAAAAGGAAGCTGCACAGCGCCAGGCCAGGAAAAAATCTGACCGGCCGGTTGAAACACGTCAGGCCCAGGAGCCAGTTGCCAGACCGACAGAACGATTTGTGCTGACCGATGGAGGCACGATCAGGGACAGTACCACGGGCCTGGAGTGGAGCCAGTCTGACAACGGTTCGGACATCGATTGGGAAGATGCCACCCGTTATTGCGACAACAAAGGAGGGAACTGGCGGCTGCCTGCAAGTTCAGAACTACAGGGCATTTATGACGTTTCGCTGTCAATACCTTGTGGCACGTCCACCTGTAGAACCTCGCCAAAGTTTAGATTAACTGAGTGGGGGTTCTGGAGCAATGAGCGCGCTAGTTCCTCCGAGGCCTTTGATGTTACTCTCTACAGTGGTGGTCGGGGCGCTGACCATGTCGGGGACCGCGACTCCCGACGGTCGGGCTTTGTGTGTGCGGCGTCCCTGAGCATGGTGCTGGGGTATTTGGCTATTTGGTGATTTGATTATTTTTTCCGCCGAAGGCGGATCGTTTTTTTTGGCCGTTGCCACTGCCAGATTCGCTGCTGAATTAATAGCTATCAACGCATATTCCACGCGGGCTGCACGGCCAAATTGCTGTCAATTTCTTTTTTATCAGCCCCTTGTTTCCAACCTGACGCTATCCAATAAGGTGCGAGCCGTCGTCAACCCGGCCATATCCGGGTTTTCGCTGTTGGCAAGCTCCTGTTGCAAGGTTTCGCCGGTCATCATGTCCTTGGCCGTGACGCGCACCAGGCCTTGCGCGTCGTAGGCTACGCTGAGTTCCACTGGATAATTCTTGCAGGGGCTGCGCAGCGGGCCAAAGGCAAACATGCCCAGGCTGGCGTCAATGGCGTTGTCGCCCTTGCTTTGCACAATGTCAAAAATCAGGCGCGTCTGGTCTGAGCGGCTGGTGTAAAACGTCGCGGTATGGCGCGCTGGCAGTGGCGTGTTGCGCTTGATCAACACCTCCACACGCACGCCCTGGCCGTTGGCTTCGCGCACGCGCAGACCCAGGTGGTAGGGGGCAACGGCGTGGTGCAGCGCAGCCTCTCCAGAAATGGCCTGGTGCGCCAGGGCTTCAGCCAGAATGGCTGCGCCGTAGGCCACTGCCTGATGCGGTTGCTTACAGATGAGCGCTGCCGGTGCCTTGCCACTGGTTTGCAACAGTGCCCGCCCGATCTGGGGCAGCAGGCTGGAGCCACCCACCAGCAAAATGCGGTCGATCTGGCTCCAGCCCAGGCCTGCCCCCTCCAGGCAGCGCGCACAGCTTTGCAGCGTGGCCGCCACCAATGGCGCGACCAGCCGCTCAAGCTGATCGGCGCTCAAGGTGACCTCGCTGACCTTGCCCGTCAGCACCAGGGTTTTGCGCATCTGGCCGTGGCCGGGTTGGCACAGGCCAATTTTGGCGGCTTCAGCAAAGCGGCGAAGGGTCTCTGCCGCAGCCGCGTCTTGCAGGGGGTCGATGCCATGCCTGCGCTGAAAATCAGCCGCCACCAATTGCACCAGAGCCTGATCCAGATGGCGACCCCCGAGCTGATTGTCTCCATCGGTAGCCAACACATACAGCCGCCCCTGCGAAATTTGCAACACCGTGGCGTCAAAGGTGCCACCACCAAAGTCGTACACCAGCAGGGTTTGCTCGGCATCGCGTTCGCTAAAACCATAGAAGGCCGCAGCGGCCACAGGCTCTTCAATCAGCGAAACAGAGGACAGACCCGCCAGCCGCGCCGCCATCTGCGTGGCCTTGCGCTGGGCGTCGTTGAAGTTGGCGGGTACGGTGATGAGGGCATGTTCGACACTTTCGGCACAATGGCCTTCCACGTCGTTCAACAGCTTTTTGAGCACCAGCGCCGATAGCGCCGGCGCACTCCAATGGCGGCCTTCGTCGTCCCTGTACGCCACCGTCAGACTGCCCATCAATTGCTTGAAGCCTCGGCAAATGGGCAGACCGGGTTCATCGAGGAGCTTTTCTTCCAGCGCATGGCCAACATGCGCCTGGCCGCCGCGGATGCTGGCCACGCTGGGCGTGCGATACAGGGTGGCCTGGTGAAAATCTGGCACCAGCACGGGTACGCCTTGAGCGTTCAGATAGCTCGCCAGAGAAAACGTGGTGCCCAGATCAATGCCGATGTTCATGTGCCAAGCTTTCGTTGTTGTATGAAATCACGCACTGCCAGCTCGGCCTCATGGTTCAGGCTGGCCAGATCCTGACGCAGTTTGGTGGCACGGGGCGTGATCGCTTGCAGTTCACGCAGTTGCTGATCGAGTTTCTTGAGCCGGATGCGAGAGCGCTCGCGCTGCTCGTTTTGGCTGGCCTGGTCGCGCTGTTGGCGTTCTCGCGAAAGGTCGTCGATGCGCTGCTGAACCAAGCGCTTGATCTGGTCCAGAAATTCGGCCAGACGGGTTTGCTTTTCACGCTGGACGTCGCTGGCGACACGACGGCACTCCGACTGCAATTGCTCACGGATGCGCACCAGTTCGTTGTCGAGCTTCTCCTCGTCTTCGCGTTGCCAAGACTTGTAGGTAAAAAAAACCACGCCGATAAAGACCAGCAGGAAGAGTGCACCCATGATGCCAATGCCGCGCCAGGAAAAGCCGACAAAGCTACCCACCAGTGAAAGCACCATCATTCCGGCAAATACTGCACGGCGCCCCTCGCCCAAGCGCTGCATGAAACCACGCCGTGGCATCTCGCCCCGGTAGCGAATCTCGATGGCTACCAGCTCACCAATGCGCGCCCACAGCTCAGACTTGGAAGGCGGCGTCAGGGTAAAACTGACTGGCATGCCGCAGGTTTCTTCCAGTGTGGCTTCCAGCCGAGTGCGAATCACGTCCAGACCATCGCGAATGGTCACCAAATCACGCGACAGTTCTTCCTTGAGGGTACTGCGCAGCGTTTTGGCCAGGTGTCCTTGATAGGACGACGATAGGCTGAGTTTGAAAGTTTTACTGGCCTGTTCACGTTCCAGGTCGGCATGTTGCAAACCACGCAACTCCTCACCCAAAGCCAGCGTTAAAGGCCCCTCGGGCAAAAGGCTACGTCTGGAAGATTCAACACTGGCCTTGGCCAATGCGGCAAGCTCGTCCAGGGCTTGTGCGCGGGCCAGGTCGAAAGGACGGCGCGCGCTGACATCGACCGTTGTTTCGGGTCGTGCAGCATCTTCTTCCCGACTACGCCTCGATTGCAACTGACGAATGTCTTGTTCAAGACGCTCACGCAGTGCCTCGCTGGCCAACTGCAAACGCTGCACAGCGCCTGTCATCGCCAAGAGGGGTAATAGCTCTTGTACTGGCGAGGTCAAAAGGCATGGCGAGTGTGGCTTGCCAGGAACCACAGGCGCAAGGATTCGAGCGCCATTGAGACTGAGGTTAGACCACCAGCGCTGTGGAGTGGCATTTTCGGGTTGGGGGTTTGTCACAAGGGGTAACACGCAGCCAATGCCGCTGGCCAAATGCCGCAAAAATGCGAGATCGTCACCCTCTGGCGGTGCCTGGTCTTGGGTACTGGCCACCAACAACATCTGGCTACGCGAGATCAATTCACCTGCCAGTCCGGCCACGCTGCCTGTGGCCGCCAGAGACTCGGGCAGCAAAATCGTCAGGCCCTGTGCCCCTGCGGGCGCAGCCAGTGCCAGTTTGATAGCGGAGCCGGCATCGAGAGCGGCGCTCCACTTTGGCAACTCTTGTTCCAAAGCGGCGATAAAGCCTGGCAGCGACTCAAATTCGAGCTTGCGCCCATCTGACTCCAGAAATGCGTAGCTGTGTTGTGCCAGATGAATTTCCGCAAGCCCGCCAAGTCGGCTAATTTGCATGGATACACCGTGATGTTCCTCTCCAAGCAGCCAAAGTAGAGCTTCGGTGCGAGCATCGGGTGCCAGCGACACCAGTGTGATGGCATAAGGTTGGTACTGAAGTTCCCGCAATATCTGGGCGCAATGGTCTGCGAGCGGTGTATTGGCCTGACCACGCTCAACATCTTGACCGATTTGCTGGCAATTGAGCGCCAGGTCACGAAATTTGAGGATGAGACGGGAATCAGCCATTCACTTCAATTGGAGATGGGTTTCGTGGCAAAGTATACAATGATTTGCGAATAATGTAGCTTCCCCTGCTTTCTGGCTTGCATGGTTTCTGCCAGAATGATGAAAGTGTTGGCTCGGGTGTGTGGGCTTTTTTTGGACTGTTAACTGAAGGAGAACAGCATGTCAGATCGTGTTTCAGAAGCACTGGAGCAGGCCAATCAAATGGCGCAACAGACCCAGGAGGCCGCCGCGCGCGCCGCCGAGGCTGAGCAATCAGCCCACGATGAGGCGCAGCGTGCAGGGCAAGAACAGGCCGCAGCCAGTGCCAGCGCAGCCCAAGCGGGAACCCATGCACACACCTCGGAAGAGCATGCCAGCAGCGCCCATGGGCATTCCGGCGTGGCCGAGCAATCTGCGGGCGAAGCCAAAGCGGAGGCGCAAACCGCCACTCAGTCTTCTGGCGAGGCCCAAGCACACGCACAGACCGCAGGGCAGTCGGCAAGCGAAGCACACTCCCAGGCCGAAGCCTCACATACTTCGGCAGGTGAAGCCGGCCAACACGCCAGCGAGGCCGGACATTCTGCCGGACAGGCTCAGCAACATTCTGATTCGGCTGAGAACGCTTCCCAAGAGGCCAGCCATGAGGCGCAAGCGGCAACGCATTCGGCCACTGAGGCACAGCAGCAGGCCGACACCGCACATCAAGCATCAGATACGGCTGGATCACACGCCGATGAGGCCGCCAGAGCGGCTGAAACCGCAAATGACGAGTCGCGCCAGGCGGCAGAAAGTGCCCAACATGCAGATGCAAGCGCGAAGGATACTGAGCATGCTGCCAGCGAGGCGGCAACGCACGCCAGCGAAGCACAGACTGCGTCCGCCGATGCGTCCAACCAAGCTACCCAGGCAACCACAGCAGCCAGCGATGCGCACGCCCAGTCAGAGGCCGCTCATGGATCGGCAACGCAAGCGCAGTCTGCAGGCACTGCCGCCGAAGCGTCAGCAGGCACTGCACAAGAGCAAGCCGGTGTAGCTGAGCAGGCTTCAGGCGACGCCCTGCAGCAGGCCGCCCAGGCTACCCAAGCGGCCGAAACGGCGCACTCGAATGCTGATCAGGCCGGACAAGCAGCGACCACAGCAACCAGTCAAGCCACTACTGCCGAGGCCCATGCGCAAAATGCCGAGGCATTGGCCCGCGAAACGATGAGCGCGCGTGATCAGGCACACGAGCAATTGCAACACGCCGCATCAGCGGCAGAGGCAGCAGCCACACACGCCGAAGCGCTCAATACATTGGCGTCGCAAGCGCAAGCTCAGGTGCAGCAGGCCGAGCAACACGTTGAAGAAGCACGCCAGCAGGCACAGGATGCTGCAACGACACGGGCGCAAGTGGATGATGCCTTGCAAAGTGCCAATGAATTGCTGCAACAAATGCAAAGCGCATTGACTGATGCGCAGGAAGCGCTGCGCACGGCCCAGCAGGCACTTGACGATGCGCAGCATGCGCGCGATGAAGCGCAGCGCGCGGCTGACGAAGCGCAAAATTCAGCGCGCAATGCTGAATCGAGTGATTCGCGCGCCGGTTCAGCCGCCGAGATGGCCGAGAACTCCGCACGGTCTGCGTCTGAGGCTGCGGCGCGTGCGTATTCGATGCTGTAAAGTTATTGGTAACTGATCCTGATTCAATCAAGTGCGACGAGATACCCTTTGAACTGAGGTGTTGTTATGTCATCAGAAGAATTGAGCTCAACAGAGCTAGCAAACCAGTTGTGGCTTGCCAACATTGCGGCCGCCAACAAGTATCGACCAGATGCAGACCTGTTGCAAACCCCGGTGGACCTGATGTCCAGGACTGCCCAGGCACAACAAAGACTTGAGGAACTGCAATCAACCCTCAGCGACAAAATGGGGCGCGACATCTCACTGCAAGAGGCCCAGAATTTCATTGAGTTCAAATTGGGGCCAACCAGGGGCCGCGATTATTTATTGGAACCTGCTGAGAAAACAGCTGCGCGACTGCTTCAACGCGACTATCGTCCGGATGTTGCTCATGATTCGGTAGTGCGAACAGTTCACCTCACATCAACCGACTCGGGTGATGTGCATATTTCCAGTACGCAAGTCGATGTTAATAAAGTGTCGATCAATGCCAAGGCAAATGCAGGTGCATCTGCAAGAATCGGAGATTTTGAGGCGAAAACAGAGTATGACGCGCTTAAGCAAAGCACCAAGCAGAGCGTTAGTTATAAAACAGAGGGCGATCCGTGGGCAAAGACATCAACAAGCAGCAATGCGTCCAAGTCTGATGCTTTCACAATGGGGGCCGAGGCTAACCTTGGGGCCAACGGTAAATACTCAATGGCCAAGGCCGAGCGTCGAGACACTTTCATCACTGAAGACGGCGAAAAGTTCGCTGAGACGGTTGTGACTGTAAAGCTCGGAGATGTCAGTGTTGGAGCCAAAATCCAAGGCAAGGTTGCCACCAATGAAGCGGTAAATGTTGGCGTGAGCGGTGGTGCTCAAGCATCAGCCATCAAGGCAGAGGTGGGAATTAAAGCCGGTACAGTAAATGAACGAGAAACCCGTACTTTGGGCCTTAGTCAGGGTGAATTTGTTCTACAGCCAGTTCCGTCATTCCCGCGAAGGCGGGAATCCAGAATGCACTAGATTCCCGCCTTCGCGGGAATGACGAAAATTCAACAACTTGCCTTCAGAACAAATTCACCCTGGGTTTGATGTCGATGCACTTGACACATTGCAGGCGAGTTTCTCATCGTACCTGGGGCATTTTCGCTACGCTGCCTGCCATCGGCTGATTCAGAGCATTGGGGCGGCTCACCCGTGGCTCAAGGTGTATTTTGGACTGCGCCGAAAAACTTTACAACTCTTTCGGCGCGACAGGCTTCCTAAGCCAGGTGCTGTTCGCACAGTGCAGGCGCAATACCGGTATTGGCGTGAAGCGTTTCCTGACGATGTGATTTTGATTCAGGTGGGCGCGTTTTATGAGCGCTTGCAGTGGCCGGTGCGTCGTAATTCTTTACAGACTGTTGCAATGTATTTTTACCCATGAAATAACCCTCTAGCGCCCGTCCAGTCTGCGTTGGTAGCTATTGAATTGGTAGCGAATCAACACACGCCATGATGGGCAACCAGCGACTTGAAAATCACCACCGTTTGAATCACACCCTTTTACTACCAAAAAGATAGCTAACTACGCAA
This sequence comes from uncultured beta proteobacterium, assembly GCA_903920405.1. Classification (GTDB taxonomy): domain Bacteria; phylum Pseudomonadota; class Gammaproteobacteria; order Burkholderiales; family Burkholderiaceae_C; genus Rhodoferax. Next base: position 5,490 of record CAIXMC010000044.1, on the reverse strand, counting down.
GCTGGACGTGCGCTAGAGGCTGATTTGTTATACAAAAAAACTCACTCAAGTTCGCGCAGTTTTTATCGTTCCTACGCTCCTGCGTGGGAACGCAGCCCCTGAGCGCTTGTGCGCCCACTGTCTCACCCAACGTACAGAACGTTCCCACGCAGGAGCGTGGGAACGATAAAACATCAAAGAGCTTTGGATGTGTGACTGTGTCTATCCACCAGAATGGTATTGTTTTTGCACCCACTGTCTGTAGGCTCCGCTTTGCACATGGGCGACCCAATCGGGGTTATCCAGGTACCACTGCACGGTTTTTCGGATGCCGGATTCGAAAGTTTCCAGTGGTTTCCAGCCCAGTTCACGCTCCAACTTGCGTGCATCAATGGCATAGCGACGGTCATGACCTGGGCGGTCGGTCACAGAGGTGATTTGATCTTGGTAGGGTTTGCCATCAGCACGTGGGCGCAGTTCGTCCAGTAGGTGGCAGACGGTATGAACAATCTCCAGATTGGCTTTTTCGTTCCAGCCCCCCACGTTGTAGGTTTCACCCAGACGACCAGCTTCCAGCACACGGCGAATGGCGCTGCAATGGTCTTTCACATACAGCCAGTCCCGAATTTGCAAACCGTCGCCATAAACAGGCAATAGTTTGCCCGCCAAGGCGTTGACGATCATCAGAGGGATGAGTTTTTCAGGAAAGTGGTAGGGACCATAGTTGTTGGAACAGTTGGTGGTGAGCACCGGCAGTCCATATGTGTGATGCCAGGCACGCACCAAGTGGTCACTGGCGGCTTTGCTGGCGCTGTAGGGGCTGTTGGGTTCCAGGTGGTTGGATTCGGTAAAGGCGGGGTCATCTTTGGCAAGACTGCCATAGACCTCGTCGGTGGAAACATGCAAAAAGCGAAAAGCCTCTTTGGGCGCTTGGGATAAGCCCTGCCAGTAGCCGCGAACGGATTCAAGCAGGTTGAATGTGCCCACAATGTTGGTCTGGATAAATTCTCCAGGGCCGTGAATGGATCGATCCACATGGCTTTCGGCTGCAAAATTGACCACGGCGCGAATTTGGTGGCGCGCCAGGAGGGCAGATACCAATGCGCGGTCGCCAATATCGCCTTGAACCAGCGTGTGGCGAGCATCCTGTTCCAGGCTTTGAAGCGACTCTGTGTTGCCTGCGTAGGTGAGTTTGTCAAGGTTGATAACAGGCTCATCGTTCAAAGCCAGCCAGTCAAGTACAAAATTGGCACCGATAAAGCCAGCGCCGCCAGTGACAAGAATCATGTTGTTTTCCTTAGGAACAAGTGGATGTGGATAGGGATTCTATTTCGCCAGACACAGCCAGCCACTGTTCTTCTGCCGCTTGCAATGCTTCATGAACCATGTTCAGGCGTTTGCCCAGTTCAGCCATATTGGCAGGGGAGGGCGATTGGCACAACTGGCTTTCAAGAGTCGCCCCTTCGTTTTGAAACGAGGCCATGCGTGCTTCAATGTCCAGCAGTTGACGTTGAAGCGTTGACACAGATTTTGGCTTGACCTTGGTGGGCGCGGCAGCGTTTTCTGCCAATGCCTGACGTTCTGCCTTCAAAGATGCGTTGCTGATCTCTTTGAGTGCTTCACGCTGGCGTTTGGCTTCATCCAGAAGGTAGCGTTGGTAGTCGTCCAGGTCGCCATCAAAAGGTTCTACACCCCCGTGAGACACCAGCCAGAATTCGTCGCACACCGCCCGAAGCAAAGCCCTGTCGTGGCTGACCAGCATCAACGTGCCCTCAAATTCATTGAGTGCAACGGCCAGAGCTTCACGCGTTGTCAAATCAAGATGGTTGGTGGGTTCGTCCATCAACAGCAAATTGGGGCGCTGCCAGACCATCATGCACAACACCAATCGCGCTTTTTCACCGCCACTCATGCTGCCTACGGCTTGCTTGACCATGTCGCCACTGAAATTGAAGGTGCCTAAAAAATTACGCAAATCTTGTTCACGGGTGGGCTGACCGGCCATTTTTCCCACAGCCAACATGTCTTTGGCCAGTCGGGTGATGTGTTCAAGAGGGGTATCGGCTGGGCGCAGAACGTCTAGCTCCTGCTGGGCAAAATATCCAATGTTCAGACCTTTTCCTTCGGTGATTTCGCCGCTGATGGCTTGTAAATCGCGCGCAATGGTTTTGACCAGTGTTGATTTGCCCTGACCGTTGGCCCCCAGAATGCCGATGCGCTGACCGGCCAGCACTGAACGGCTAACGTTGCGCACAATCACGGTGGGCGTTTTCTCGTCAGACACAGGCAAGTAGCCAAAACTGACGTTTTTCATCGACAGCATAGGGTTGGGCAATTGGGCAGGTTCTTTGAACTCAAACGTGAAGTCGGCCTCAGACAGCAGTGGGGCAATTTTTGCCATGCGATCGAGTGCCTTGACCCTGCTTTGTGCCTGTTTGGCCTTGCTGGCCTTGGCCTTGAAGCGGTCGATGAACTTTTTCAGGTGGGCAATTTTGTCTTGCTGCTTTGAAAATGCGGCCTGTTGCAGTTCCAGTTTCTCGGATCGCATGTCTTCAAATTTGCTGTAGTTGCCACCGTAGCGAACCAGTTTGGCAGCATCAATGTGCAGGGTGACGTAGGTCACGGCATCCAGAAACTCGCGGTCGTGGCTAATGACAATCATCGTGCCTTCGTATTTTTTGAGCCACGATTCAAGCCACACCAGCGCATCCAAATCAAGGTGGTTGGTAGGTTCATCCAACAGTAACAGGTCTGACGGACACATCAATGCACGTGCGAGTTGCAAGCGCATGCGCCAGCCACCAGAAAAGCTGTTGACGGGGTTGCCCAACTCTGTGGTTTGAAAGCCCAAGCCCAATATCAAGGCTTGAGCGCGTGCCGGAGCATCGTGTGCGCCAGCGTCATGCAACACCATGTAGGCGTGTGCCATGCGCTCATAATCGTCGGTGGCCTCAGCCGCTGCCACTTCTTGCCGAGCCAAAAGCAAAGTGGTATCACCATCAACCACAAAGTCAGTGGCAGCTTGATGGGTTTCGGGCATGTCCTGCGCCACTTGAGCCATACGCCATTGACGGGGAACGGTGCATTCGCCAACATCTTCGTGCAAGCTACCATTGAACAGTGCAAACAAGGATGACTTGCCTGATCCATTGCGCCCGACCAGACCGATTTTTTCACCGGGATTCAATGTGACAGATGCACAGTCGAGCAAGACTTTGGTGCTTCGGCGTAGGGTAACGTTTTTAAGGGTAATCAAGGGGGAGTTAAGGTAAGTTAAGTATAAAAATGAAGGCCGAGAGTATAAATTAAAAATCATCAACAAAAAGGAGAGTCAATGTCTTTTGGTTACCAATCATCCAGATTATTAAATCATATTATTTTTTCAAGTGAAGAACTTGAATTTTTGCACAACATTGGGAATTCATTTTCACTTTCTCAACTTATCAAACATCCACGATGGATGGAAGAAAGCGCCATCGATTTTGTTTTTACATCTTCGCAAATTGAGGGAAATACCTACACCCGTGCAGATACTATCAGTCTGCTGAAACTTGGCAAAACGGCTGGCGATAAACGTTATTCTGAAGCCGTGATGATCATGAATTTGCGTGCAGCCTATGATTATATTTTGCACCATTCACACAAAGTATTAACACATCCCCTGGAGGAATGCGCGACTTACCACAGCATCATCATGAGAGGGTTGCTGTCCGACTCTAACCTCGGTAGCTCACGTCAAACTGCTGGCATTAAAATTGGGGGCAGCGAATACCAGCCCCTTTCAGGCAAAAAACAACTCAACAGGGAAATCAGTATTTTATTTTCAGAAATGAACAAAATACATGACACTTTTGATCAATCCCTTTACGCTGCTGCAAATCTGGCCTATCTTCAATATTTTGAAGATGGAAACAAAAGAACATCCAGACTATTTCAAAATGCCATCCTGATGGCCCATAATTTGCCTCCTGTATTGTTTCCAGTCCGCATGATTCAGGATTATCTTGAAGCGACACTGAACTATTATGAATATGGAGATTATTTACTGCACAGGCGGTTTATGATGGATGCCTACGGGGCAGTAGTTTGATGGATTCATCCTTCAGATATCCCCGATCGTTGAAAATTATTTAATGTAATTCATTGGATTATAAAAAATTCGTCTGGTACTGGATCATTTGACATTATTATTATGGAAATTTTTGACTACGACAATATTTTGCTGCTGCCACGTCAATGCCGCGTACAAAGTCGTTCCGAGTGCAATACCAGTGTGCAACTGGGTTTGCGCCTGTTTCGTATTCCGGTGGTACCTGCCAACATGAAAACCGTTGTGAATGAAGCCATTTGTATTTGGCTGGCACAGAACAATTATTTTTATGTCATGCACCGTTTTGATTTGGATACCGTTGCTTTTGTCAAAGCCATGCAAACGCTGGGGCTTTATTCATCCATCTCGCTGGGTGTTAAACCGTCTGACTTCGACACTGTGGACCGTCTGGCTGCTTTTTGCTTATTTCCTCACTACATCACCATCGACATTGCCCATGGTCATGCAGACAGCGTCAAAAACATGATTGGCTACCTGCGCACAAAAATTCCCAATGTTTTTATCATCGCAGGCAATGTGGCCACGCCTGAAGCTGTCATTGACCTGGAAAACTGGGGCGCAGATGCCATCAAAGTAGGTATTGGGCCGGGTAAGGTTTGCATTACCAAATTGAAAACAGGTTTTGGAACAGGAGGATGGCAGCTCAGTGCCGTGAAATGGTGCGCTCGCGTAGCGACAAAGCCCATCATTGCAGACGGTGGCATTCGTGAACATGGCGACATTGCCAAATCCATCCGTTTTGGAGCCACCATGGTGATGGTGGGATCGTTACTGGCGGGTCACGAAGAATCACCCGGTAACACCGTGGAGGTAGATGGCAAGTTGTTCAAGGAATATTACGGATCAGCGAGCGACTTCAACAAAGGCGAGTACAAGCACGTGGAAGGCAAGCGCATTTTGGAGCCAAAGAAGGGTCATCTGGCCGACACCCTGATAGAAATGGAACAAGACATCCAAAGTTCCATAAGTTATGCGGGGGGAAAAAAACTGATGGACATTCGCAATGTGAACTATGTGACCCTGGGTGGCCACAATGCCAGCCGGCATTTGTTACCGTGAAATGACATATCCTACCCCCCTTTGAAAAAAGGGGGGTTAGGGGCAATGGCACTACCTTAAGCATTAGTTCTATAAAAACAATAGGTTAGCAAAACGTGTAGATACTGTTATGAATGTCAAGCCCCATGCAACGCCGGATCAAACTTTTTTCCAGATTTCAAGACACGAAAAGCCACATGAATGAGTTTTCGGGCTTCCCACTTAAGGCGGGACAGAGATGAAATCAGATGCCTGCGCTTGTTACGGCTAATCAGCCAAATGTGTGAGCTTCCCCTGCCAAGAAAACCACGTGAGCGAATCAACCGTAACCCATTGATATTGCATTTGTCCCGCCTTAAGTG
>CAIXMC010000043.1 GCA_903920405.1 uncultured beta proteobacterium | reverse complement strand
TCCAACCCAACTAGCTCCGGTGCAAACACTCTATCCACATCGGCGTCGGTGTAACCGCAAATGTCACTGTAGGCAGCATCAAGCGTGATGTCTTCAAGGTTATTCAGCCCTGAAAACAGGCTGACTTTGCTGAACTTGGATACGCCGGTCAAAAAGGCAAATTCAATATATGCATCGCTGTCCTTGATGACCGAATACAAATCTTTGAGTACTTCCCGTATTTGAATGGCGATGTCAGGCTTGTCAAGGCGATCAAGAATGGGTTTGTCGTATTCATCAACCAATATGACAACACGCAGGCCGGTACGCTTTGCCAGACGCAATATCAGGTCTTTCAAACGACTGCGTGCGTCCTGAAATTCTGCAGGCAACTGGTATTGACGCTCCAGCGCACTCAATTGCTGGTGCAGGCTTTGACCCAAATCTGCCACAGACCCCAGCACCCCGCCGCCAAAGCTGATGCGAATCACCGCGTGTTTTTTGGACCAGTCCCACCGGTTTTCTGCCGCCAGCCCTTTGAACAGCGGCAGGTTGCCTTCAAAAAGCTCTTTCAAGGTGTCCAGAAACAGGCTTTTGCCAAATCGCCTGGGGCGCGATAAAAAATAGTAGGTTCCCCTTTCAGCCAAATCCACAGCAAAGCCTGTTTTATCAACGTAATAGGCATTGTCTTCACGGATTTTGGCAAAGGTCTGAATGCCAATGGGCAGCTTGCGCCGAGAGCGTTGAATAGGCGACGGGTTGGGTGAATCGTTCATTTTTTCATTGTATGGATCAGGAATGCTTTTTTGCAAAACAGGCTGCAGGGTGAGCACTATTTGGGAGTGCTTTAGCCAAAAACATTAATTTTTTTGTAGCGCCATATGCTTGCTGGATAAGGGCTACAGGCTGATTTCCTAAAAAAAATCGGGCTGCTTCGGTGGAAAATTATTGGGGGCTTCGCCCCCAAACCCCCATGAACAGTCCAACATCCATAAGGGGTAAAGACTCATGGGGTAAGAAGAGTCCTGGCAAGACGGAAACCAGTGACGTCGCTACCGTTATCCGCGGTGTCCCGGCCGCGGATGGCCGAGCGCAGGTTCCTCGGGCCGTTGTCCCAACTGCCCCCGCGAAGCACACGCTCTTTCTGGTCACCACCGCTTAGCCAGGCGCTGCCGTCCGTCGGGGCGCCGTTGTAATCTTTGTGCCAAACATCTTCTACCCATTCCCATACGTTTCCATGCATGTCGTACAACCCCAACACATTGGGATCGAAACTTTTAACCTTGATGGTTTTTTGTCTGTACTTGCCTTTGGCACTGCGGTTGTAGGTAGAGTTGCCATTAAAGTTGGCCTGGTTGGTCGAGATGGTGTTGCCCGTGTGAAAGGGTGTGGTCGTCCCTGCCCTTGCCGCATATTCCCATTCTGCTTCACTGGGTAAGCGGTACTGTTGCCCCGTCTTGTCGTTTAGCTTCTCAATGTACTGTTGTACAGTTTCCCAGCTTACTTGCTCCACAGGGCAGTTGTCACCACAAGCTTTGAAGTCGCTTGGGTTTTTGCCCATCACCGCCCTCCACTGCCCCTGCGTGACTTCGGTTTGACCCATCAGGAATTTCTTAACCATCACTGTATGCTGTGGGCCTTCGTTATTGGAACGCTCAGCCTCAGTTTCAGGCGAACCCATCATAAAACCACCCGCTGGTATCACCACCATTGGCGGACAAATGTCGCAGTCTTTGATGACAGTGCCCTCAGGCGGCGTTAGTGCTGTGGTCTGGGGGGTGGATACGACAATGCCTTGTGCCACCGGCGCACTGGCGGGCTGGCCAGCGCCCAGCCCGGCCAGATAGAAATTGTCGGTAATCGAGAACTCGGACACACGCGGCTCCTGACGGCCTTCGGTCAGGCGTATGACCTCGGCGGTGGTCTGGCGAAAGGCTGCGAACAGTTCAACCCCGGGGGTGCTCAGTTGGCGTGCCAGCACGCGGGCATAGTGCCCTTCGTCACCCGCCGTGGTGTTGGGGGCGGTGGAAAAAGCAATCATGCTACCGCTGGGCGCATTCATGCGGCTCAGACCCTTGCTGGCACTTTTGGTGAGGGCTGCGTAAGGGTTGTCGCGGCACGCATCCAGCACCAAAATGGCTGCTCTGGGGCGGGCACCTTCCATCTGGCGCAGCACGGCATTGGCGGCCACGGCTTCAATGTCATAGTCTGATTCCTTGTGGATGTCCGCGCCAATGGGCAGCAGGTAGTTGTCTCCCCCGGCCTGGGTGCCGTGGCCGGAATAGTACAACAACGCTACCTCTGCTCCCTGGGATTGATCGCCAAAATCGCTCAGTGCCCTTTTCATCTGTTTCTGATTGGCATCCTGCAGCTTGGTCACCTGAAAACCCACCAACTCCAAGGCCTGTGCCATCACGGCCACGTCGTTGGGCGGGTTGCGCAAAGGCGCGCTGTTGTAGTTGGCATTGCCGATCAGCAAGGCCACCCGTGCGCCAGTGCTGGTGTGATGTACGGCAGCGGGTGGGCTGATGACTTTTTCGGTCACTGCTGATGGCTCATGGCTTGCGCTCAACACTTTCCACGCCAGCCAGACCCCCGCCACCACCAAGAGCAAGACCACGCCAAGCGCCCCTGCCCGAAAGGTGCCGCCTGCCTTGAATCTCGCCAGAAACGTCTGAACTGTCGGGGCGGGTGTCTTGTCCATGGTGTCTCTCCTTGTGTCGTGAGGGTTGTGAAAATGGAAGATAAGGGGGGCTTCAAGGCAAAACGTCGGCCCCGCATTGCGCTTCGCTACATGCGGGCTACGGCTTGCTACGGTGTGCCAGGTTTCACTGGCTTTTTAAACGCCCTTAGCTCCAGCCGTGCAAAGGTGTAGCGCCCGGCCTGTTGGGTCAGGCCAGACACAAAGCGTGACATTCGTGCATCCTGCAAGTCCACCCCCACCAGTCCGACGATGTCATTTAACGCGGGTGGGGGTTCGTCAAAGGCAAACACAAACACCGTGTCCATACCTTCGGGCCCGGTCACCTCAATCATCTGATCAGGTCGATTGCCGGGGATGAAATGAGCCTGGTTGCCTGCCAGCGGGGCCTGTTCAGGTGGATATTTGGGGTAGAGAGTGGTCCATTTGCCGTTGGCATCCAGATTGAGCATCACAATAGTGGCAGCTCGGTCAGGGCGAACGACAAAATTGACCTCTTGCCCTATCAAGAAATTGCCACCAAAATCAGCCGGATTGATCGCGCATGGCAACAACGAGCGCTGTCCCTGTTGTGCCAAACCGCGAAGACGGTGGGCTGTGCTGAGGGCTGATAAAACATGGGCGATTTTGGGATGGTCGTCCATGCGGACAGCGGTCACGGTATCGTCTGAGGCCGTTCTCAGCACCAGTTGGTTGCTGACGTTGTTCAGGTTGATGTCACCCGCTGAGCGTTCCTTCACCCGCTCGATGCCGGGCACGCGGTCAATCAAGGCCAAAACAACAGTGTCTGTGATGTAGGGTGCGCCCACACGCAAACGGGGGGTGACTGCGGGTGGTTTTTGCAAGGCCTCGCCCGATGCCAACTTGCCTGTACCCAACACGCTTTGACCTGACAAACTCCGTGAGTCTTCTGCAATGGGCGGCTGTAGCTGGGGGCTATGGCCATAACCTCGGTCAGCCATGAAGGTGGATGCTGCTGTTTGAAGCTCCAGGTAACTCAGGTGACCATCACCATCGGCATCAGCCCCCAGCTTGTTCGTCATCACCCGAATCAGGGCATCGGTAAAAGCACCGTGAGGCTTGCCATCGTGGGTAGGCAACATGGAAAGATTGGCCTTGTTGATATCGCGTGCAGTTTCACCTTTCGCAGAGGCCGACAAAAACACCAGGTGCTTGTAGGCGTAGGGTTCACTCTTTGATGGTTTGTTTGTGGCTGCCTGCATGTCATCGAGCTTGGGGTTGGACTGACCAGGTTGGGCAAGATAGCGTTGTGGCAAACCTTTCTGCTTGAAGCTGCGAACAAGCTCGCCCGAATAGCAGGCATCGGCGATAAATACAGCATTGGCACCTTTGGCGTCAAGTTTGAGCAGGCGTGGGCGCAAGTCAAGACGACCCACAACAAGTTTGTCCTGCACAACTTGTGAGCCACCAGAGACAGAAATAACCGCATCAATAGGGACAAATGCACCGGTGCCCTCTGGCAAGAAAATTGACCTTTTGGCATTGAGTGAATCACGATCACTGGTGCCATGGCCTGAAAAGTAAATCAACACCCGGTCGTCAGGACGGGCACGTTGCACAAGATCATCCATGGCGGCCAGGATGCCGGCACGGGTGGCTGCCTGGTCTTTCAGGGTTTTGATATTGGACGGCGCAAAGCCCCAGCGCTGCGTGAGCACTGTTGCCATGGCATCGATGTCGTAGGATGGCCCATCCAGTTTATTTGCTGCGTAGTCGCCCACACCGACCAGCAAGGCCAGGTTTTGGGCTGCCAGTGAGGGACTGCACCAGGCCACAGCCAAAATGACCCATGCCAAAAGTTGCGCACACATCGTCTTCAACCCAGTGCTGATGTTCCAGAAGGAAAGGTTTGTTTTCATGGTTCAAGGGTTCAAGGGTTCATCACGCGGCCCACAAAGAGCTGCGTTTGCGTGGGCTTGTGAACAATGGCAAACAAAAAGGGACGGTTGATCTCAACACGCCGGGGGAAGCTCAGGCCTTTGGAGACCGCAACCACAGCGGTGGCTGCGGCGGCTTGGGCGCCTTCTTCATCCACCTGCACTGTGGCTGCCTGATAGACATCGTCAAGCATCAGCCCGTGGGACTGGCTTATTGCGCTCAGGTCAGCCGCCTGGGTAAAGACGGTTTCAACGCCGAGTTTTTGCAGGCTGGCTTTGATCGCCATCACATCGCCCCCCAACTTGAACCGTGGCATGGACACATCGACTTGCGTCATGCTCAGGCGATCAGCCCATGCGCTCCACTGCGCACCCGACAAACGCGCCTGCAAGGCCGTCAGGCTTTGCCCGGGAGCGGGCAAAACGATGTGCATGCTCACATTTTCACCAGCGTAGGGCAGTTCAAGCCATTGGATACCGTTTTGCTCGGCCCACCCGCCGTACAGGACACGGCGCATGGTTGGTACATTCACTTTTTTGCCATCGTGCAAGGTAAAGGGTGCATTTGACGTATCGGCTCGGTCAAAGGGTGTTGCCCATTGGCCCTTGAAATGAACCGCATTGGTCAGCACCAGGTGCGTGTCGGGCTTGAGGTACGCAGCTTGGAGCAATTGGGTAATTTTGCCTTTTGTTTTGGCGCTGACCCACGCATTGATGCTGTCTGCCGCTGCCTTGGGCTGTTCAAAATTTTGAAGCTGGGCATCGCTTTGGTAGTGTTGCTGTGTTTTTTGGAGGTAGGCGGGTTCCAGGGTTTTGGCCAGATTCTGGCTCACCCACAGACGGTTGGCGCTGGTCAGTGACACACCCGTTTGAGGCTGTGCCAGCGCGGTGTTGATTTCACCCATTCGCAAGGCCAGCAAATGTGTGCCAGAGCTGGCCGGTTGGAACAATGCGGACAACTCGCGCCCGGTCTTGCCCATAGCACCCGTTTGCACCAGTCCCAGGGCGTTGGCCAGGCTAAAAGCTGATACCACGGCATTGCGGTCTGCGGGCAGATCGCGCAACAACGAAAGCCCCAGGTCGGTCAGGGCATGCTCAAACTGCACCTGTTCACTCGGCCAGGAGGCCGTGCGTTCGGATTTGTCCAGTTGCATATCCTTGGCGCCTGGCATGTGCGGTGCGGATGCCTGGGTGAGAGCCTGCACCGCCTTCGGGCTGACGTGAACAGGCGCTAAGGTTTGGGCACTGCTTCCCGATTGGGTGCAAAACAGGCCGGCAAGCGCAACGGCCAGTGCGTGGCGCGTGAAAGGATTGAAGTGAGAGGTCATCAAAAACTCCTGTGAAGGTAAATGAAAAAGAGGGATGTGTTTAGTCAATGTCTCGCCGAAGTTCAACACGGCGGTTGACGGCGGCGTTGGGTTGGGCAAGGTTCAGCAGACGGTCTTTGCCAAAACCGTAGGCAGACAGACGATTCCCCGATACGCCATTGGCTACCAGGTAGTTCCTGACCGCAATGGCACGCGCACAAGACAACTCGAGGTTGATGCGATCGCTTCCCACGGCATCGGTATGGCCTGCAATGGCAAACCGCGCCTGCAGGGTGCGTTCATCTTGCAAGGCAGTCGCCAGCTTGTCCAACAAATGCCGACCGTCGGGCAACAGTCGGTCTGACCCAAGGGCAAAGTTCACGGCCAAATCAGTACTGGCCGAGTGCGCACCGTCGTATGGGACAACGCCGAGCGTTTTAGTGTTGCCTGCACTGCTTGATGAACCCGCAACGGCTTGGCAGCGGTGGTTGGTATCGGGCAAGGGGCTGGGGCGAAAACCCATTGCCTTGTTGATACCCGGGGCGCTCAAGGCATCTATCAGTTCTTCCACGGTGGGGTTGGACAAGGGCTCTCTGGTAGTTTGTGCCGCAGCCGGCAAGCTGCCAAAGCCACAGGCCATGGCCAGGGCAAGTGCCACAAAACGGTGGCGGGTGTGGGTGAAAGACATGGATAAAACCTCTCTGAAGAAAAGGGTTGGATGAAGGGATGACGGCAAGTTTGGAAAAACGTCTGGCGATCTACAAGGTTATCAAATTTATAGCGCACTACGCTTGCTGCATAAGGGCTACAAGCCAATTTAATGAAAAAAATTCATGGTGACACAGTAGCCCGGATGAAGCGCAGCGGAATCCGGGATCTGCCGTAGAACACAAACCCCCGCATTTCGCTTGCGCTTCATGCGGGCTACACAACATACAAGCGACGAGTTTCAAGAAAATCATTTGACTTCGCGGTTAATGAAAAAAATTCATGGTGACACAGTAGCCCGGATGAAGCGCAGCGGAATCCGGGAATGGCCGTTGAACAAACCCCCGCATTTCGCTTGCGCTTCATGCGGGCTACACAACGTACAAGCGACGAGTTTCAAGAAAATCATTTGACTTCGCGGTTAATGAAAAAAATTCATGGTGACTTCGCCGCCAAGCCCCAGGTCAGCATCACGCACAGTAGCCCGGATGAAGCGCAGCGGAATCCGGGATCTGCCGTAGAACACAAAACCCCGCATTTCGCTTGCGCTTCATACGG
>CAIXMC010000042.1 GCA_903920405.1 uncultured beta proteobacterium | reverse complement strand
CTGGTTTTGATGTTTTGGGGCATCAAAAAGTTCATAGTCCAGCAGGTGAATGCCAATCACGCCTTTGAGCTGATGGTAATCCTGCCCACTACCCAATTGCCCAACAAATGTGCGCGCCAGGTAGTAGGTGCTGCGAGCACTGTAAGCTTTGTGACGACGGACCTGCATTTCAATGTTGTAGCGTAAACCCTGATCATCTTCCACCAAAATATCCAGAGCGATGAATTTGCCTGCCAGGTCTTCGGGTGTGATATTGGGGTTCAGCACTTCAATCACCTTGACGGGTCGCTCGTTAGGTCGCACGGCGTTAATCAAAGCGGCCAGCAGATCGGGTGCGCCCACAAACAGCTTCTTAAAAACAAAATCGTTTTTGGGGTCAAGCAGAGTGAGGCTGTTGGTGGTGGGTGCTTCGGGCAGATTCATGGTCAATCGTCAGGTGGGGATGGTGGCGTATTGTGCAAGATGGCGGGGGGAAAATAATGCTGTTCATTGTGGATGAGTGCGGGCGCGATGCTGCTCACGCCCTCCAAACGCCAATCACACACTGTCTCTGCACTTCCTTGCATTGCGACCACACAACGGCGGCATCCAGGACGGTATCTTTTGCATATGGCAACAGGCAAAAAAAAGTGATGAAATCACCCTCTAACCCACGTCCCTATTGCGTTGAAAGCTATATTAACAATAGCAATTATCAAGATGGCATCACACTTTTGGTATTCATGAAGCGATTGCCCATTCGTAGCACAATGCGGCCTGATATTCGCGCTCTTCAACACCAACCCATTCCCGCCTTTGACAATCAACGCACGCTGTCGATTGATGAAACTTACAAGCCCATTCGGTCAGGCCATTGACCGGATCAGAAATTGATAACCGCCTACCACGCCAGGTATTTTGCGCACGAATTAACCTGTCGTCATGGCGCAGATGGCGTTGACAGGTTATCGCAATCCTTGTTTGATGCACGCGTCGATCTGAATCCTCATCAGATTGAGGCGGCATTGTTCGCGCTACGCAACCCCATGCAGCAAGGCGTTTTGCTGGCTGACGAAGTGGGATTGGGCAAAACCATTGAGGCGGCTTTGGTACTTTGCCAATACTGGGCAGAGCGCAGACGTCGCCTGCTTGTGATTTGCCCGGCCAGCCTGCGTCAGCAATGGGCGCAAGAGTTACGCGAAAAATTTGCCGTGCCCAGCCTGATCGTCGATGCAACGGTATTGCGCAAACAACGCAGCGGTGATCAACTTTGCACATTGCAAAACATCATCCGCAATCAGGTGGTCATTGTGTCTTACCAGTTGGCTGCAAAACTGGAAACCGAGTTCCGTGCCATTGCGTGGGATATCGTCGTCATGGACGAAGCGCACAAACTGCGCAACGCCCACCGCCCCAACAATCGCATTGGACAGGCTTTGCGCCGCGCACTGGCAGGGCGCAAGAAACTGCTTTTAACAGCCACGCCATTGCAAAACTCACTAAGGATGTGGTCAGTAATAAGTTCCCCATTTGGCTCGTCAGATTTGGGTGCACTGCGTCGTTACAAATCGCTTATGTGGCATGGCCACACCGCGCGATTTGCGCCTAGCATTGCCTCCCAACTCTGACGGCCAAATGG
>CAIXMC010000041.1 GCA_903920405.1 uncultured beta proteobacterium | reverse complement strand
TCGTCTGGAATTTCCCACTCAAAACCGTTGCGAGTGACCCTGTAGGGGTTATAACCATCCGCAGTAGATGCATTGACAAACTTGCAAATCATGCTTTCAATAAATCCTGGGAAAGACAAAGACAAAGCCTCCCAGTTTTGAAAAATATCGCGCCAATTGCCTTGGTAGTTTAAAACTTTCGATCCATCTTCTTTTTGAATGTCGATTGAAAAAGTATTCCATGGGCGACTGGGGTCACCATGGCGACGACTGAATGTCAATGGCAAGTATTCATGACAAATGCGTTCAAAATCGCCATCGGCGGTTTTGACGGCCATATCCATCAAACTAAAATATTGAAAACTGTTGGGCAAAGTATCAAGCAGGGCGGTATGTTTTTCAAATAGGCGTGTATTTGTGTTTCTGAAAAACAACATAAAATCACATTTTTCAACTGAATAATTATTGTCAAAAATACCTCCACGCATCACGTTAAACAAAACGTTGGAGAAATGACGAGATGTATTTAATTGATCCGCAGTGAGTTGCAAACCATCTGCATTGGCCACAATTTTAATTAAATTGTCCGTACCAAGTGCAATATCAGAGTCAATATCTGTTTCCAGTGTAGTATTATTTTGAATCAGATATTTGAGTGCTGCAATATCAGAGCTGTCCTTGTTACCATCCAGAATAGTAACCCAGTGTTGGCTATTTTTCAGTTCAAATTGGGCATGGATAAAGTAAGCACAAGGCAATGCGCGAATGTCTTCTTCCTGTTGAATGATTTGACCTGACCTGAAGGGTTCCAGTTGTGAAGATGATAATAATTTTGTGGTCGAAAAATTCGCCAATGACCACACCACAGTCGCTTTGAGTGATTCACTGGGTTCTGCTCTATCAACCGGAATGGAACTCAACGAGTAAATACCAATTCCAGAGTCAGCCAAAAATTCATTCTTTTTGTAGGCATCGACAAGCGTGCTGTAATGGGTTTGCATGGCGCGCGAGACACATGCTGGCAGTAGATTCTGAATGCCATCAAGAATATTGATACCAACTGGCGACGCACCCAGGTTGCTGATTTTTGATTTCTTTATAAATCCAAATTGTTGACTATTGAGCCATGAGTATTGAAATGATAAATGAAGCGTTTCATTTATTTCTTCAAATATGACTTTATTGCCAGGTATATTTTTATAAATATGTCTTCGAATGGAATAGATGCCATAATACCTGTCACCAAAAGGCTCCCAAAGTATTTTCTTGCCATCCTGCTCAACCCAAATAATCGTTCTGCTGCCCGTATTCCAAGATGAATCATGGATTTTGTCGTCGGTTGTATAAGGAAAAAATGCATTTTCAGGATTTTTTCGTCCTGCTGTGAGGCCACCTTTGCTTGAGATAAACAACCAGTGATCTGAATCACTGACGATACTCATAAAAAAAGGTGGCATTTTGTCAAAATCAAAAATTTTATAAAATTTTTCACCTTCAATTTCAACATACTGACCTTCAGCACTGTGATGATGGATGGTAAGGGGTAAATTGCCAACGAACAGAGTGTGTGATTGCATTAATTTTTTCCTGATAGTTAAATTTAAATGGAATAGATGTCGTATTTTCTGGCCCACTTGCAGTTTTGCCCGGGCAGAAGATGGATTTGGTAAAATATTTCGGGGCTCACCACATGACCCGTTCCCCAAACATTGATACGCTTCACATCAAAAGATGGTATTTCACGAATGCCGATTTTTGCACTACTATGTTCGAGTTCCCAGGATAATTGTTGATTCGTTGGATTCATATCACTGAAGAAAAAAGGCGCTTGTGGTGTGGTGTTCCAAGTGAGACGATTATCATTAAAAGATACTATATGGTCAGGATTGACCGTTTCACTGAATAAACTGGTATCTATTTGAAAAGGGAAACGTAAAATATACCGATGATCCAGAGGATGACCGTCCATCGAGAGAAAATTGTGAACATATTCTGTAGTATGAATAAGAAAATTGCCCGTATTGGTCAGATGATAATGAATTGTAAATGAATCATCAACCAATTCAATTCGTTTCACAAGTACATAAGAATGCCCTCTAATTTGACGTGGTGTTACTGTAAAAGTGGCAGACAAACCGTCGTTTTGAATACAAAAAATGGCAGGTTCAATGTCATAATTTTTATAAAATTGATAGGTATCTTTTGTGGCTTTGGTTAATAAACCTACGCCAATTTTATGAAACTTTTCCCCTAGGGGGCAATCTTCATATCCCAGCGCGGCATCAATTCCAAATTCATTGTGCAAACCTCTTCCCAGCAGTTTTTGATAGACAGTACCTTTTTTTTCTGTCGTGCAAAAAGTATGTTTATTTCTGTACCTGATCTGTGAAATTTGTCCACTCCAGTCAAATCGAGCACCTTGATATAGTTCGTTGGGTGCATCAATTTCCAATTGAAGTTCTTTATTTTCAAGAATCATGGGCATGATAGGCAGTACGGGATGATGAAACGTGTAGTTTAGCCTTGGGCATGGCACGCTCACGACTTTCACAAGTGCTGCAGGCCGCAGAGCGGCCAAGCTGATGATGCAATGTGTGAAGCTCACCGATAAGCCGGATTCTGTGCGTCGGGTTTTCCCCAACGTGACTGCCATTGATCTGGGCGGCCAGTTACCTAACCGCTCGGTGCTACCTACCCGCACACTCTGGGGGCCCCGTCAATGTGTGCTTACTTGGTATTGCTGCGCGTAGAGATTGCCCGTTTCACCCGCACTCAAGTTGCCCTGTTGCGACTCGTCTCTGTTGCTCTGATCCTCACCTTATACCCAAGCCTTGCAGCCTAAACTTTCAGTGGACAGCCGTTAGCTGCTACGCTGCCCTGTGCAGTCCGGACGTTCCTCCAGTGCTTTTGTTTTTCAACATGGGCACCAGCGGCAGTCTGGCGAGCTTCACACCGTAGATTATCACGTCATAAGGCATTGTTATTGCGTCGCGCACTGACCACGCAGGCGGTATGCCGCAAATTTTTAAAAACCGTATCAAGCTGTAAGCGGTCTCTCACGGAAATGACAAACGTCATGTTCACCGTTGCGTGTGTGGTGGTGTCAGTCATGTCCACATGGTTAATGTCGGCCTCTGCTGCTGCGAGACTTGTCGCCACCTTGGCAAAAACACCTTTATTGTTGTGAACTGTCACAACGATGCTGGTTTCAAATGAACGAACAGGCTCATCAGACCATTCCACAGGAATAAACCGATCGCCCTCTTTGTGTTGAAGTTTATGTGCCACGTGGCAGCCTTTGGTGTGAATGACCAGGCACTCCCCACGTCCCAAGTAACCCAGGATGCCGTCGCCGGGGATGGGGCGGCAACAAATGGCAAATCGCACGGATGTATTTTCGCTGCCGTCAATGGTCACATTGCCTTGCGAGACGGTGTCGCCGTTGGCAAACCGCTCGCATGAGAGCAATAAGGCATCGGGACGCTCCCCGCTATCTTCCAGCAATTTGGCAAGCCGTTTGGCGACGATGCTGGCAATACGCCGCCCAACACCAATTTCTGTCAATAAATCAGCGTTGGTTTTGTTACCACTGAAATGCAGCAATTTCTCCCAAATCGTGGCGTGAATGCCTTGGTCGTCTGGCACATGGTCAAAACCTTCGATACGCAGCGCTTGTGCCAGCATTTTTTGGCCTAATTTTTGAGAATCGGCCTGATTGAGTGTTTTGAGGTATTGACGAATTTTGGTGCGTGCCCTTGCTGTGCGCACAAACCCAAGCCAACCAGGGTTGGGGGATGACAATGCGTTGGTTTTGATTTCAATCACATCGCCATTGCCAAGCTCTGTTCGCAAGGGGACATGTTCACCGTTGATCTTCACGGCAACGGCTTGGTCGCCCACATTGCTGTGAATGGCGTAAGCAAAATCAATCACGGTAGAGCCGCGTGGCAAAGCAATAATTTGGCTTTTGGGGGTAAAAACATAGATGGCATCCGTGAAAAGCCCTACCTTGATGTGTTCCCAAAATTCTGCAGCATCCTGGGCTGCATCACCAATCTCAAGCAAAGACTGTAGCCATTTCGTATCCATTTGGTCTTGCTGTGTGGCCAAGACACTGCCAGTGCCCTTGTAAAGCCAGTGGGATGCCACGCCGGATTCAGCGACTAGGTGCATGGCATCTGTACGCAACTGGAATTCCATATTGACGCCTGAGGGACCCACCAGAATGGTGTGCAAGGATTGATAACCGTTGTTTTTCTGAATGGCAATGTGATCTTTGAATTTACCTAGTACGGGCTTGTAGAGTTGATGCAATAAACCCATCGCGGTATAGCAATCCATCAAATGGGGAACAATGATACGAAAACCAAAAATATCAGTCACTTGAGCAAAACTCATATGTTTTTCGCGCATTTTTTTATAGATGGAATAAATGGATTTTTCACGCCCCGCAATTTTGACGTTGATGCACTGCTCCAAAAAAGCAGCCTGAAGGTCAGTTTGTACTTTATGAAACAGGTTACGCCGGTTATGTCTTGCTCGGTTCACCGCATCGACAAGTACGTTGTAACGCCACGGTTGCAGATGCTTGAATGACAAGTCTTGTAGCTCTAGGTAAGTTTGATTCAGACCCAGCCGATGTGCAATGGGAACATAAATGTCCAGTGTTTCAGAGGCAATGCGATGCCATTTTTCACGCGGCGCACCAGACAGGGTTCGCATATTGTGGGTACGGTCTGCCAACTTGATCAGGATAATGCGTACATCACGTGCCATGGCCAGCAGCATTTTGCGAAATGACTCAGCCTGATTTTCTTCCCGTGTGTTGAAGTGCAGTTTGTCAATCTTGGTTAAACCATCGACCAAGTCTGCCACGGACATGCCAAATTTTGCAACTAAATCTGATTTCTTGACCGCACAATCTTCCATGGCATCGTGCAACAACGCAGCAATCAGCGCTTGTGTGTCAAGTTTCCATTCAGCACACAGGGCTGCGACGGCTATTGGATGGGTGATGAAAGGCTCACCGCTGTGGCGCACTTGTCCCAGGTGTGCTTCGTCGGCAAATCGGTAAGCCTTTTTAACGCTGTCCAAATCGGTAGCGGACAGATAGTTGAGCTTGGATGTCAGTCGCGCAAAACTCGCGGCAGCAGCATTGGCTGCGGCCACGCTGGTGTCTGGTGTTGTGTTGGAGTCTGCTGACGCATCAGTTTTTTTCGAGCTACTCATTGTTCCAATATAGCGCATAACCTCTATATTGGAAAAAATCCAACAAAAAAAGCACCCCTTTGGGTGCTGGTGTCGTTAAAAAGCACCGCAGGCGGTGCTTTTGATACGTCAGTGTCGGTAGCTATAAAGGCACTTTTTTCAGCATTTCAATGCCAATTTGACCGGCGGCAATTTCACGCAGTGCGGTGACACCTGGCTTGTTTTTGCTTTCAACTTTAGGGGTGTGACCGTGGCTCAACATGCGGGCACGGTAAGAAGCCGCCAACACCAATTGAAAGCGGTTAGGAATTTGCAACAAGCAGTCTTCAATCGTGATACGAGCCATAAATCTCCTGGAGAGTAGAAAAAGCACTACAAAAGGCGAAGCGCTTCAAATAGATGTGCATTTGTGCGCCGCTGCGCCTGGTATTTGAGCCGTTGTGAATGGACAATGGACTGAAGGTCAAACAGAGCCTCATCAAACGAGGCATTGATTGTAACGAAGTCAAATTGATGCACTTGAGCCATTTCATGTGCAGCATTTTCAAGTCTTGTTTCAATGACTTGCGCAGAGTCTTCACCGCGGCGCTCAAGGCGTGCACGCAGTTCATTCCAACTGGGCGGCAAAATGAAAATCGTCGCGGCATTGGCAAACAGCTTTTTGGTTTGCAATGCCCCCTGATAGTCAATCTCAAGAATGATGTCTGCGCCCTGACTGAGACGTTCTTCTATCGCCTGTTTGGATGTGCCATAGCGGTTGTGATGAACATAAGCCCATTCCATGAAAGCCTCAGCCTGTACCATGGCATCAAAAACTGCATCAGACACAAAAAAATATTCCCGACCGTTCTGTTCTTTGCCCCTTGGCGGGCGCGTGGTGTGGGATATTGAGAGTTGCAGGTGGGCATCGTTGACAAGCAGGGCGTTGACCAGGCTCGACTTGCCCGCGCCGCTGGGGGCTGCAATGACAAACAGGTTTCCAGAATAGTCCATAAATGATGAAAGAGTGGAATATTGGCAATTATTCTATGTTTTGCACTTGTTCGCGCATTTGCTCTATCAACACCTTCATATCGACTGAAATGTGAGTGAGTTCGAGTGCAGCAGATTTTGAGCCTAAGGTGTTGGCTTCGCGATGGAGTTCCTGCATCAAAAAATCAAGCCGTTTGCCAATTTCCCCCCCTTTTCCAATCAACCGTTCAAGCTCGTCAAGATGCGACAGCAAGCGGGTGATTTCTTCAGCAATATCAATGCGCATAGCAAAAGCTGTGGCTTCGGCTAGGGCACGGTCATGGGCTGCCTCTGGCAAAGTGGCACCGCCCACAGTGCCAAGAGCCTCGTGCCAGCGATCCATGAAACGCTGGCGCTGTTGAACGACCAGCTTGGGAACCAAAGGTTGTGCTCTGTTAGCCAGGCTTCGCAGTTGGGCTATGTTGTCTTGCAGCATGACGGCCAATCGATCGCCCTCACGCTCGCGGGCAGACATCAAGGCATCAATAGCCTGGTTGGTGAGTGTCAAAACGTCATGCTGCCCATGCGTGCAAGAAGTGTCGTTGTCGGCAAGGCGCAAGATGTCAGCAACGCTCAAATCGGGTGCGCGAGGCAGCTTTGCGTGAATATTGTCTTGCACAACACTTAACCGCTCCAACAATCCAAGTGATGGTTCATGGACAACATCGGATGCATGGTGATCCATCGCAACGCGAATTTCAACCTTGCCGCGTTTAATGCGCTTTTGGACACGCTCGCGTAAGACGGGCTCCATCGCGCGAAAGTCATCTGCCATTCGAAAAGACAGATCAAGGTAGCGACTATTGACCGAGCGTATTTCAATGCCTAAATGGCTACCAGCGTGTTGGTTCGTTGGGATCTTTGGGGTCAAAGCTACGTCATTGGATAAGACGCAAGCGTAACCGGTCATACTGTAAACTGGCATATTGAAAACTCTTTGTATAAAACAAGTTTGAGAATAACCCTGTTTTTGGTCGTGCTGACCTGATCTGGCTTGAAAATATGTCAAAACCCAAACCTTCACCCTTGCCTCCCAACACCATGATAGGTGGTTATCGTGTCATTCGAAGGGTGGCTTCCGGTGGTTTTGGTGTTGTTTATCAGGCTGTTGGCATGGACGATCAACAAGTTGCCATCAAGGAATATTTGCCTTCGTCACTGGCAACGCGTGAACCAGGTGCTTTGTTACCGCAAGTTCAGCCAGAAAAGTTGTCTTTGTACCGGTTGGGGTTGAAAAGTTTTTTTGAAGAGGGTCGGTCACTGGCACAGATTGCCCATCCTTCGGTGGTCAGTGTGCTGAATTTCTTTCGCGAAAATGATACCGTTTACATGGTCATGAACTACCTTGAAGGAGCGAGTCTTCAGGATTTCATATTGGTCGCACGAGACATCAAACAGGCCAAAATTTTTCGTGAATCCACCATTCGCTCTTTGTTTGATGAAATTCTGCGTGGCTTGCGCATTGTTCACCAACACAAAATGCTGCACCTAGACATCAAGCCTGCCAATATTTTCATTACAGACGACAACAAGTCGGTGTTGATTGATTTTGGTGCTGCCCGCGAAGTATTGAGCAAGGAGGGCAACTTCGTGCGCCCCATGTACACCCCAGGTTTTGCAGCGCCAGAAATGTACCGGCGTGATGCAACCATGGGTCCATGGACTGACATTTATGCCATTGGTGCCTGTATTTATGCCTGTATGCAGGGCTATCCACCTGTTGAAGCACCGCAGCGCCGGTCCGGTGACAAAATGCTGGCAGCGATTAATCGGCTCAAAGGTATCTATTCTGATGATTTGATTGAAGTGGTGGAGTGGTGCATGGCACTTGATCCCTTAACCAGACCCCAGTCGGTATTTGCGCTGCAAAAAGAGTTGAATCAAGGCGGTGCGCGCCGTTACACCAAACTCAGTTTGGGTGAAAAAATGCGCATGCAGCTTGGCACCATGGTCGATGGATCCAGGAAAAATGTTTTTAAGGCGACTAACCCAGGTCAAAAATGAAGTTTTCAGTTTTTCAAGTCAGTCGCAAAGGCGGACGTTCCAACAATGAAGACCGTATGGGCTACTGCTACACCCGTGATTCTGCTGTGTTCGTTCTTGCTGATGGCATGGGTGGGCATCCACAGGGTGAGGTTGCGGCTCAATTGGCCTTGCAAACCGTTGTAGAGCTGTTCCAGAAAATGGCACAAACCAAACTGGCCGATGTGGCTGATTTTTTGACTGAAGCCTTGATGGCTTCGCACCGTCAAATTTTGCACTACGCCATTGAAAAGGGCTTGCTTGATTCACCACGCACCACCATTGTGGTGGCTGTGGTCCAGTCAGACTGTGTGTGCTGGACGCATTGTGGAGACTCCCGTCTGTATTGGGTTCGTCAGGGTGAACTGCTCACGCGCACGCGTGACCATTCACTCTTGGAGCAAACTCAAACAGGAAAGATCAAGTCCCACGAGCGCATCAATCGCAACGCGCTGTTCACCTGTTTGGGATCACCTATCAAACCTGTTTTTAGCGTGAGTGCGGTGCAGCCTTTGCTGCACGGCGACAAGCTCATGCTCTGTTCTGACGGCTTGTGGTCAAGCCTGTCTGAAGACGAAATTGTGTTTGAGTTAGGTCAAAAATCGGTAGATTCTGCTGTGCCCGATATGGTGGAGTTGGCACTGCGCAATGCTGGCAGTCAAAGTGATAATGTGACCTGCCTTGGTTTTACCTGGGAAATGCCAGACGTGCCTGTATCAGAACACGGCAGTTTTTCGACAGACCCTGTCACTGATGGTATGTTTGCATCTACTGTGCAGTCAGCCTGGGCAGAGGTTCCCGTCGATGAGCTTAATGATGCAGAGATTGAACGATCCATCGAAGAAATCAATGAAGCCATTCGCAAAGCCGCCGAGAAAAAACTTGCCCAGACGCTCTGAACGCACCAAGAGCAATACCACTGTTAACGCAATAAATAGCTATTAAGTTTATATAGCTAGTGCCTGACCGAAAACCATATTAATCATATAAAAACAACAAGTTATATAACTTTTTCTCAACGAAGATTTCTCAAAATTTGCCATTTCTGCTGCTTGTTTACGCACTGATCGCTAT
>CAIXMC010000040.1 GCA_903920405.1 uncultured beta proteobacterium | reverse complement strand
GTGCTTGCTTTGTGCGAAACAGGAAGTCATGTGATCTGGAAATTTTTGATTAAACATATTTTATGCAGTGAAATAAGTATGTTATACCTCACGCGGTCAAGATTGACCGGTTTTCAAATGTCTGAAAGTTGTGAGTCATGAGGGAGTTGAGTTTGGATTTATGGGTCGAATCGAAGTCATTGATGCACTTATCGATACGGGATTTGAAATTCGCGAAATCTGGAAAATGTCGTCCATAGAGGCATTCCTTCTTGATGAATTTCCAGAGTCTTTCGATCAGGTTCAAGTTAGGTGAGTAGGGCGGCAGGAACAACAATGTTATACCCAGTTTTTCTGCATAAGCCATGCAATTGGCGCAGTGCTGGTATCGTGCGTTATCGAGAACCAGGGTAATTGGACCCGTTAGAGCAAGCGCCGCTATCTTCGATAGCAATTCACAAAATGTTTCTTGATTGACAACTGTGGTGTTGCAGACAGAAATGAATTGGTGCGTCACTGCATTCCACGCACCCAGTACGTTGAATCGTTGTCGCCCCGATGATGATCGTATAAAAAGGCGAAATTGGCTCCACAGGCAACACAGGAACATGCCCAAAACGAAATGAGCGGCATCCACAAAAAACACATGTCCTTGTCCGGCTTGCGCAGCTGACAATACAGGTTCAAGCTTCGTATCCAGGAACTCCTTCTGTGCAGCGACATGCTCTTCGATCGTTTTCTTGGGCGGAACGGGTATTGCGGCAATTTTTCGCCACTTCAAGTCCTGTGAATGTAGAAACGCACGCATCTGCGTTGGCCGAATCTCAACCCCACACAACTCTTTCACACGCGCTGCGGCTGCAGCTACAGTCACAGGTGGATTTTGCTTGAATTCTGCCTCCAATGTTGTGGCATGTGGTGCCAAACGCGAAGGCTGCCCCTTACAGCGAATCTCCCGCAACCAGTTCAATCCGTTCTTCTTGTATCCCTCGATATATCGTCGCACGGTACGCTCGCTTATTCCAGCAATTTGAGCGCAGTCCAATTGCCTACGTCCCTGGGCGCGCATCCAGACAACTGTCATTCTTCTACGAACCTGCGGGTGCGGATGATAAAACCGCTCATGATTCAATGTGCTGACTTCTTCGCTTGAAAGACTGATTTCTTGCATCTGCAACTCCTTCGTTTTAAGAGGTGCAATTCTGCCAGGAAGCTGCGAAGAGTCGTAAATTGATCTCAAAAAAACCGGTCAAACTCACCCGCGCAAAGAATATCGACAGCAATGTTGTCGTTTACGCCATTGGCCAGGCATCAACCAAGGCCCATCAGGCTGCACCTCTGTTTCTTGGCAAGCCCACCATTTCCACGCAAGTGTTATCTGAAACCGCCAACGTGGCATCCAGACGTTTGGGCCTGTCAGTGGCAGACATTCGCAAACTTATTGTGTCGCTGGAAGCCATGTGCACAGTTGAGCTTATATCGCTGCCGACGGTGCATGTAGCGCTTGATATTCGTGAAAGGTATGGCTTTTTTTGGTACGACAGCCTGATTGTTGCCGCTGCACTTGTGTCAGACTGCGAATTGTTGTATTCCGAAGACATGCAACATGGCCAACTTCGGGCTCTCCACTTAACCGGAGTAATCTGGAGTAGACTGGGGAAATGGATCATCCTCAGCCTGGCATTCATTATCCACGGTCGCTGGGTGAGTTCCAGGCTTGGTTCGGAACCGATGCGGACTGCCTGGACTACTTGGAGTGGCTACGATGGCCTGATGGCTTTTGCTGTCCGGCCTGCAACCATGCCGGAGGCTGGCGATTGGGTGATGGTCGGTTCATGTGCGGCGAATGCGGTGGTCGCACGTCCGTCACGGCCGGAACGATCTTCGAACGGACGCGCACCCCGTTGACGGTCTGGTTCACCGCCTGTTGGCTCTTTGCCAGCGGTAAAGACGGGATCTCAGCGCTGAGCCTGAAACGAACGCTTGC
>CAIXMC010000039.1 GCA_903920405.1 uncultured beta proteobacterium | reverse complement strand
GACAGGAGCCGACTGCTTCGCTCCAAAGTCACGCCGCAATGAAAATTCCTGATTCCATTGGAGTCGTGCCAATCACTGCATGAAAAACGCGTCAAGCTGTCAATGTCGAAGGCCAACCTCTAAAAACTTGAACATCGAGTGTAAGGGCTTGGACGATTGATGCCGCCCGAACTGAGCAAGTGCAGCAACGGGCAGAACGTGAAGCCAAGACCCGTCCTACACAAGCTCGACTTGCATGGAGGTTGCTACGCGCTTTTTTATCGTGGTGCAATGAAGAACCAACCTATGCACCCGCACTCTCTGGAGCGAATGCTGCCAAAAACAAAAAAGCCCGCGATTCGTTAGGCAAACCTGGGGTAAAGCAAGATGCCTTATTGAAAGAACAATTGCCTGCCTGCTCACGGTTCGCTTATTTCAACCCCCAGTTCTTGAGATTGCCGGGTGCGATTCAAAGTGATGTGGGATTCTGGGAGCGAGGGCGTCTCGCCCTCGGGTGTTTCGATGGCAAGATGCCCTCGCTCCCAGGTTTTTGGCTCACGTACCACATCACTTGTGCCAGGCCTGGCGAAATCATGGATTTGCGCTGGGATGACATCAATCTTCAATGGCGTGGCCTGACTATTCGCGACAAGGTAGAGGGCACTCGTGTTATTCCATTGACGCCATTTGTCTCTCATCTGCTGCAAGCACTGCCGCGGAGAAATGCCTACGTGTTTTCAAGCACCATCACAGGAACCCATATCAAAGAACTACATCAACCGCATGCTGTGGCCTGTAAGGTGGCTGGCATTGCTGACCTGACACACCACGGCCTACGTCGTTCATTCAAAAGCCTGACCGAGTGGCTTGAAATCCCTGCTGGTGTAGTGGCGCAACTGATGGGTCATAAACCCAGTGCCACGGCTGAAAAACATTACACCGTCCGCCCACTTGACTTGTTGCGGGTTCACCACGAAAAGATTGAAACCTGGATTTTGGAGCAGGCCCAAGTTCAGTTTGATGCCGGTGCAGAGCCAGGGAAACTGCGCTTGGTGGCTGGCTGACCAGTTTTGTAACATAAAATTCACACCCGTAATGATTGAAGTGCTGACCTACACAGACGATGATGGCCGCAAGCCCTACATGGACTGGCTCGGCAAGTTATCCGATAAACATGCCAAGGCTCGTGTACTGGTGCGCATTGGTCGCATGGCAGCAGGTAACTTTGGAGACTGCAAGCCGGTGTCTGATGGTGTTTGGGAACTTCGTATTGACTGGGGGCCGGGTTATCGCGTGTACTACGCTCAGTCAGGAAAGCATATCGTTTTGCTGCTGACCGGTGGGGACAAACGAAAACAGCAGACCGATATTGCCACTGCGATGAATTACTGGAATGATTGGAAAAGGAAAAACGCCAAATGAAAGCGTCACAACCCTACGATGAAACCGTCGTTGAAATGCTCAAGGCCGACCCCGATATGGCCGATGTCTATTTGGCAACTGCTCTTGAAGAAATCAATCTGCCTGGTGGACAAGAAGCATTGTTGGCAGCATTGCGTCAAATTGCACAAGCTCAGGGCATGGCCAATGTGGCTGCGCGCGCTGGCATACCCCGCGAAAGCCTTTATCGCGCACTAAGTCCCAAAGGCAATCCCACCATCAAGACGTTCTTGGCTGTGGTGCATGGTGCTGGCCTGCACCTGGATGTTAGCCGTGAGCCTGTGACTGCGTAACAGTTTTTTGCTATAGCCA
This sequence comes from uncultured beta proteobacterium, assembly GCA_903920405.1. GTDB lineage: Bacteria > Pseudomonadota > Gammaproteobacteria > Burkholderiales > Burkholderiaceae_C > Rhodoferax. The sequence continues at coordinate 9,511 of CAIXMC010000039.1, read as the reverse complement.
AGACGGATGGTAACCCCGTCTGAACAGACAGTATTAAGTCAATCTGTTTCGCAAAAACGGCCTTACGATTGCGGGCTAACACAACATCAAAGTGAAGCCGTGAACCAACCCAATCCAATAGAGTCAGATACCGCTCGATCCATGCTGGATCAATTGCTGGAAGATTCGCGCTTGTACCGCAAGGGTGCGGACTACCAGAACCTGCTTGACTTTGTGGTTCGGCTGCGCAACTTTGCACCTTTTAATGCTTTGCTGTTGCAGATTCAAAAACCCGGCTTGCACCATGCGGCATCGGCCCGTGACTGGCGCGAGACTTTTGGGCGCACCATCAAAGACGGCGCCAGACCCCTGCTGATCCTTTGGCCGTTTGGCCCGGTGGCACTGGTCTATGACTTGATCGACACGGATGGTGACGAGTTGCCAAACGGTATAGCGGCGTTTGCAGCCACTGGCGTGATTGATAGCGTAGCGCTGGAGCGCTTTGCCCAATTGATTGCAAAGAAAAAAATCGCCTGGAACAAGGTCGATACGGGTGATTGCAAGGCAGGCTCCATCGAACTGCTCAAGCGCCCAGAGAAAGCCAGTGAAGCATCCAGCTATCGGATGAACATCAACACAAACCATGATGCCAATGTGCAATTTGCCACCCTCACGCATGAGCTGGCGCATCTGTTCCTGGGTCACCTTGGACGCGACTCTTCCCTGAGCATTCCAGACCGCCCCCCGCAAACACTCCAGCAGCGAGAGTTGGAGGCCGAGTCAACCGCCTACATTGTTTGCGCCCGCAATGGTGTTGCCAACCAGTCTGAAAGCTACCTTGCCAACTATGTGAAGCAAGACACCACCACGGAACAGCTCGACATGTACCAAATCATGCGGGCAGCAGGCCAAGTCGAAACCCTGCTGGGTCTGGCAACGCACACCAAGGTAGATCGGCCAAAAAAGAAGACGGAACCCACATCGCTCATGTCAGACAGCGGCGACCTATTTGAAACAAACCACCCATGAGCAAACTTGCCGACCTGATCTGGAAAAACGCCGAACTGCTGCGCGGGGCTTTTAAAGAAAACGAATACCGCAAGGTTATCCTGCCATTCACCATCCTGCGCCGCCTGGACTGCGTGTTGCAGCCCACCTCAGAGGCTGTACGGGCCAAATACGCAGCTATCAAGGACAAAGGCTACGACCTGAACAAAATGCTGACTCCCGACAGCGGCTATGCCTTCTTCAATATTTCTGGCTTCACGTTGCCCGGTGTGGCTCAAACGCCTGATGGTCATGACGTTCGCGCCAATCTGGAGGCCATGATCAACGGCTTTTCGCAAAATGTGCGCGACATCTTTGAAAAATTTGGTTTTCTGGCCACCGTCGATAAGCTGGCCGAAAAGAACCGCTTATATGGTGTGATCAAGAACTTTGCCGAAACCGACCTGCGCGACAAAGATGAAAACGGCCAGCCCGTGGTGACCAACCACGACATGGGTCAGGCCTTTGAGGAACTTTTGCGCAAGTTCAATGATGTGTCGCCAGCGGGTGAGCAATACACCCCGCGCGATGTGATCGAGCTGATGGTGACCATCCTGTTTGGCGGGGATGAAGAAGCTTTGTCCAGACGCGGCATAGTGCGCCGTATGTACGACCCCACAGCGGGCACGGGTGGTATCTTGAGCGTAGCCGAAGAGCACCTGCAAAAGTTCAACGACCATGCCACCCTGAATCTGTTTGGCCAGGAACTCGAAGACGAAACCTACGCCATCTGCAAGGCCGACATGCTGATTCGCGGCCAGAACCCTGCCAACATTGCCAACGGCGACACACTGGCCATGGACATGCACCCCGGCGAAACCTTTGAATACCAGGCCGCCAATCCGCCTTACGGTGTGGAGTGGAAACCTGCCGAGTCCGCAGTGCGCAAAGAACATACCCGAGGCGCTGCCGGCCGCTTTGCACCGGGCCTGCCAGCCATTCGTGACGGACAAATGTTGTTCAGCCTGCACCTGCTGTCAAAAATGCGCTCGTTGGTCGGTGGCAAGGGAGGTGGCCGCATCGGCGTGGTGCATAACGGATCACCCCTGTTCACTGGTGATGCCGGCAGTGGCGAGAGCGAAATTCGCCGCCACATCCTGACCCACGACTACCTTGATTGCATCGTGGCCATGCCAACCGACCTGTTTTACAACACCAACATCACCACCTACCTGTGGTTCATGAGCAACCGCAAACCGCCAGAGCGCAAAGGTCAGGTGCTGTTGATTGATGCCAGCGGCATGAGCCAGTTGATGAAAAAAAACCTGGGTAAAAAGCGTCGCGAGTTCACGGCCGACTGTGTGGCGCGCATTGCGCAGGCCTATGCCGACTTCAAAAACGTAGATTGGTGCGAAAACCCCGAGACACAGACTGGACGGGTATTGAAGGCCAAGGTGTTCGACCGGGAGCATTTCTTTTACCGCAAGGTGACCATTGAGCGCCCGTTGCGGATGCGTTTTCAAGCCTCGCCGGATTTGATCAAGTCGCTGCTGCGTGCGGTAGCAGTCAGCAAAATGCCGATGGAGCAAAGCCAGTTGCTCCATGCCACGCTGGCTGCACTTGACACCGAGGCTGTCTATCTGGATGCTGAAAGTTTGCGCGCAGCGCTTCAGACAACAGCATCTCGCTTGGTGGCAACGCTGCCCGAACTCAAAGACATCAAGCCCAAACTGGGTGCCAAGGCGCTGGAGCTGGCGCGCAAAGGATTGGGCAGCAAAGACAAAACCGCCCAGCCTTGTACCAATGAAAAAGGCGAAGTGTTGTCCGATTCAGACCTGCGCGATGCCGAATATGTGCCGCTGCGTGAGGACATTGACCGCTACTTTGCCCGTGAGGTGTTGCCGCACTGGCCTGATGCCTGGGTCAATACCGAAGTCACCGACGCGCGCGACGGCCTGACGGGCGTGGTCGGCACCGAGATCAACTTCAACCGCGAGTTCTACGTTTACAAGCCACCTCGCAGCCGCTTAGAAATTCAGGGCGAGATTGAGGCCATGGAAAAGCGCTTTATGGACATGCTGCACGGCGTGAAGGGATAAGGCCATGAGCACCGGTAAAAAAATCCAAATCCGCAACAGCATGGCTGAACATTTGCAAAACATCTTTGCTACCGGTGAACTGCTGGAAGCCGCAGTGTGTCGAGATTTCCGACATACTGCCAAGGACGGCGATACATGAGCTTTCTGCCCTATAAAACCTACAAAGACAGCGGCGTGGCTTGGCTGGGAGCGGTGCCGGAGCATTGGGGTGTGCATTCACTCAAACGTAGGTTTAGCGTTGTAAATGGTGCAACACCGTTTAGTGGGGAGCCAAGCTATTGGGATGGCAGCATTGTTTGGGTGACACCATCCGATTTGGGAAAATTGGACAGCGCAGAAATCATGTCTTCCGAAAGAACGTTGACGGAGTTCGGGCTGTCTAACTGTGGTGCAACAGTCGTTTCCCAAGACTCAATCGTTCTATCAACCCGCGCTCCAATCGGGCATGTAGCAATTGCCAAAATATCTCTTTGCACTAATCAAGGGTGTAGATCCCTTTTGCCGTTGGGTAAAGAAAATGCCCGCTATTACTACTACTTTTTGTCACTTGCAAAAGCAGAGCTTCAATCCTTTGGGCAAGGCACTACGTTCTTCGAGCTGTCAACTTCCAGTCTGGCAGATTTTGAAATTTGCACACCTCCCCCCGACGAACAACAAGCCATCGCCAACTACCTGGACACCGAAACCGCACGCATTGATGCGCTGATTCGAGAAAAGGAGGGATTGATTCGGTTGCTGGGGGAATACCGGCAAAGCGTGATTGCCGACCTGACCACCGGCGCGAACCTCACGGTCGCCAAAACGGAAACCGGCAACATCTTCTGTCCCGCAGTCCCAGCCACATGGCAAATGGTGCGCATCGGAAAGTACGCCCGCATTGGCAATGGTTCAACGCCGTTGAAAGACAACCCGGACTATTGGAGTGGCGGTACTTTCCCCTGGCTCAACAGTGCCGTGGTCAATCAAGATGAAGTGATTGAAGGCTCAGAACTTGTGACAGATGAAGCACTTCGGGCATGTCACCTGCCCATTGCCCAACCGGGTGCGGTGCTGGTCGCGCTGACCGGACAAGGAAAAACACGCGGGCAAGTGACCGTGTTGCGGATCAAGGCCACCATCAACCAGCACTTGGCCTATCTGGCGGCAGACCCCAATGCTTTTGACACCGATTACCTGTTTTGGACGTTGACCGGTATGTATGCTGCCTTGCGCATGGTTAGCGATGGTCAAGGCGGCACAAAGGGCGCACTCACCTGCGAAGACTTGTCGCGCTTTCAAATCCCCAAGCCGTCACTCGCCGAACAAAAGGCAATAGCGATCCAAGTCAAGACCGAGACTGCCCGCATCGATGACCTGATTATTCACGCCAAAGCCGAAATCACCCTGCTCAAAGAACTCCGTGCAGCAACAATAGCAGATGCTGTGCTGGGCCGGGTGGATGTGCGCTCCCAGGTTGCAGCCCAAGCCGGTGCAATATAAAATAACCCAAGCGATTAGGTTGGCGCTAAGCGTTTCACGGAAAGTTTTCTACATCAAAAATTTCATCAAATTCGGCTCTAAGGCGCTCTGGTATTGCGTAGTGTGCTATTGTTTTTTAATTTATGAGGTATAAAACTTGTTGTAAATCACTTACCATGCCTTCAATATGAATTTTGAATGGGATGAACCCAAAGCCGCCGCCAACTTGGTCAAGCATGGTATCCCTTTTGACGAGGGTGCCACGGTTTTTCTTGACCCCTTGGCCTTGTCTGGCCCAGACCCTGAGCATTCGCTGGCTGAGTCCCGTTACATCACTTTTGGGTTGTCGTGCCTGGGGCACCTGCTGGCTGTGTCACACACCTACCGCCTGGGCGGTATCCGCCTGATCAGTGCAAGGCGCGTCACCCGCGCAGAAAGGAAACTTTATGAAGAAGGCTAATGACGACATGCGCGCCGAATATCAGCGATCGGACTTCACCCGGCTGGAGCGGGGCAAGTTTTTCAAAGAAGTGACAGCGGGCACACCAGTCACCCAACCCCTTGACACTGACAAAGGTCAGACGGCTAACGCCAAGGTGGCAGCGCGCCTGGCCCAAAGCCCGACGGCAGTGGCCGCTCGGTATGACCGGCGCATTGGACGGGTGGTGATCTCGCTGAGCAGCGGGCTGGACATTGCCTTCAAGCCGCATGACGCGCAGGGTCTGGCGGGGGCAAAACCCGCGCAATTGACAGGCATTGAAATTTCGCCGTCGGGCCTGGGCATTCACTTTCCAGAGCTTGATGCTGATCTGTATTTGCCGGCCTTGCTGGAGGGCTTTTTGGGCTCGCGCCAATGGATGGCCGCCTCGATGGGCAAGGCGGGCGGCCAAGCCAGCACCGCGCAAAAAGCCAACGCTGCCCGAGCCAATGGCCGCCTGGGTGGTCGCCCGCGCAAGGTGCAAGCGCTGGACGCGGTATGAGCGCCCCCATTCACACTGAAATCGTCTTTGAAGACGAGGTGTGCGAGCACCTCAAAGCCCACGGCTGGTTGTGTGACGGACCATTGCCTTATCAAAAGGGCTTTGAATATGACGCGGGCTATGACGCACGCTTGGGGCTATTCCCGGCGGATGCCTTAGCCTGGGTCAAAGAAACCCAGCCCGACACCTGGGCCAGGTTTGCCAAGAACCACACACAAGACCCCGAGGGCGTGTTTTTGCGCCGTCTGGCCGAAGAGCTTGACCGCGACCGGCCCACCATCCGGCAGGACAAGCCGCAGTTGTGGGGCACGCTGTTCGTGCTGCGCAAGGGTTTTGAGGACATCAACGCCACGTTTCGCATGGCGCAGTTTGCCCCAGCCAACCAGCAAAACCCTGCTACCTGGGGCCTGTACCAAAAGAACAAATTGCGTGTGGTGCGCCAGTTGCATTACTCGCTGCACTGCCGCAACTGCATTGACCTGGTTCTGTTTCTCAATGGCCTGCCGCTGGCCACCCTTGAACTCAAAACCGACACCACGCAAAACATTGAAGATGCTGTTCGACAATACCGTTTTGACCGTCTGCCCATAGACCGTGCAGCCCGCCAACCCGAGCCTCTGCTGTCGTTTGGAAAACGCGCTTTGGTACATTTTGCGGTGAGTACCGATGAAGTGCGCATGACGACCCAGCTTGCCGGTGCTGCCACCACGTTTTTACCTTTTAACCGGGGCGCGCCCGATGGTCTGGGCGGTGCCGGGGCTGGCAATGCGACTGACACGGTTCGTGGCTACGCCACCGGCTACCTGTGGCATGAGGTGTTGCAACGCGATGCGCTGCTGGGCATTGTGGGCAAGTTTCTGGCCGTGCAGGTGACCGAACGTCTGAGCGCCAAGGGACGCAAGACATATATGCCACGGCTGTTGTTTCCGCGTTACCACCAGTGGGATGCGGTGCGCGCGCTGCTGGATGCCACCTTGCGTGAGGGTGTCGGGCAAAACTATCTGGTCATGCATTCGGCAGGCTCGGGCAAGTCCAACACCATTGGCTGGCTGGCGCACCGTCTGGCAGCCTTGCACGATGCGCATGACCAAAAGGTGTTCAGCAGCGTGATCGTCATCACCGACCGGCGCGTGCTGGATCAGCAGTTGCAGGACACCATTTACCAGTTTGACCATCAGGAAGGCGTGGTTGAAAAAATTGACGGCAACGCCAGCCAATTGGCCGAGGCGCTGGACAAGGGCAAGCTGATCATCATCACCACCTTGCAAAAATTCCCCTACGTGCTCGACAAGGTGGGGCAATTGGGCAACCGACGTTTTGCACTGATTCTGGACGAGGCGCACTCCAGCCAGTCTGGCAAAGCGGCGGTAAAGCTGCGCGAGGTATTGACCACCGATGGCAAGGTGCAGGTTGCCGAGGCGCAATTTGATGCCAGCACCTATGAAGAGGCCGCCGCGGAGGTGGCTGATTTGACCGGCGAGGATGTCATCAACTTTGAGATCGCCAAGCTGATCGCCGCACGCAAGCGCCCGCCAAATGTGTCGTACTACGCATTTACTGCGACACCCAAGCCAAAAACCATGGAACTGTTCGGGCGCACCGGTGCAGATGGTTTGCCAGAGCCGTTTCATGTGTATTCGATGCGCCAGGCGATTGAAGAAGGCTTTATCCTGGATGTACTCAAAGGCTACACCACCTACGACTTTGCCTTTCGGCTGGCGCAGTCGGTTGACGACAAAGAAGTCAAAAGCGGCAAGGCCAAAAAGAAGCTGTTTCGTTACGCACAGTTGCATCCCACGGGTATTTCACAAAAAATCACGGTCATCGTGGAGCACTTCCGCGAGAAAGTGATGCACTTGCTGGGTGGGCAAGCCAAGGCGATGGTGGTAACCGACAGCCGGGTGGCGGCGGTGCGCTACAAGAAAGAATTTGATGCCTACATCACCCGCATGAAATACACCGATTGCAAAGCCTTGGTGGCATTTTCTGGCAAGGTGACCGACACCAAAGCCGAGGCCAAATACCCGGTCGTCAATGCCGATGAGGGCGCACTGAACGACCACCAAGAGCGCGAGGACAGCATCAAACTGGCGTTTGATACCGAGGGCTATCAGTTGCTGATCGTGGCATCGAAGTTTCAAACCGGCTTTGATCAACCCAAACTGGTGGCGATGTATGTCGATAAACGGCTCGATGGCGTGCTGGCGGTGCAAACCCTGTCACGGCTGAATCGTACCTATGCAGGCAAAGAAAAGACCTTTGTGCTGGATTTTCGCAACGATGCAGAAGACATTCTGAAGGCGTTTTTGCCGTTTTACCGCACGGCGAAGCTGTCAGGCATCACGGATAAAAACCTGGTTCACACACTGCGGCAAAAACTCGATGCAGCTCAAATTTACCTGTGGTCAGAGGTGGAGACCTTTGCCCGCGCCTACTTTGACCCCAAAGGCAAACAGGCGGCCATGCAAGCTCCGCTGAATCAGGCGCATGAGCGCTTCAAGGCGCAAAGCAAGGAAGTGCAGGAATTGTTCAGAGGCGATTTGTCCACCTATGTGGTGGCCTACGACTTTCTGTCGCAATTGTGGGATTACGACAACCCGGATTTGGAACGGCTTCATGCGTTTGCCAAAAGTTTGCTGCCACGCTTGTACGGCAAGGCCGAAGGTGGCGACCAGCTTGAGGGGGCGGCACGGCTGACTGGCTACAAGATCAAAGACGCAACAGATCACAAACTCAGTCTGGAAGGCGGCGAGGCCAAGCCGTTAAATCCCATGGGGCCAGGCACTGGTGTAACGTGGGAAGACCCAAGAGACCGGCTGTCTGTCATCATTCAAAAAATGAACGAGGTGTTTTCAGGCAACCTGACCGAGGCCGATTACACCGGCTACGCCACCACCTTGATCAGCAAACTGGCCGAAGACCCCACCTTGCGTGAGCAGGCACAGGCCAACGACACGGTGGAGGCATTTGGCAATGGTGCTTATGAGACCAAGCTGAACAATGCTGTGGTCGATGCGCTGGAAAAGCATTCGGCCATGGCCGACCAGGCATTGAAATACCCCATCGTCTTCAAGGGCTTGGCGAATTTACTGGTGGATGAGGTGTATTTAAGGCTGCGCTCAGAAGCCACGGTAGCCAGTATGTCAGTCTTTTAGCGGGCCAACGTGTTTCTCGTTTTGGAAGGATACGCGCCTTTGCGAGTGTGGTCATGCGATGATTTGATTGACTGAATTTGAACGTTCTGCCTTGTCACTGTGTTGTTGCACTGCAATAGTCCTTGGGTGGTGGACGCTGTGCAGTGGGAATGGGAAAAATTTATCCTACGTCGCTAAACCACATGAAACCGTTGGCGAGTGGTGGAAATAAACTTCAATTTTCAGATCCAATATGCTGGCTCACGATGCTTGGATCGACGCGCCACTACGACCAACAAGCCGATTCCACGGTACAAAACCATGCACTTATGGCTACATGGATTTTTTTGGCATTTTGTTTTACTATAGTATTCATAGTGAACTATCTAATACTGGTGCCCGAGACCGGGGTCGAACCGGTACGCCCGTTATTCACGAAGCGGCGGATTTTAAGTCCGATGTGTCTACCTATTTCACCACTCGGGCGCAAACTGTAAGGGATGTCCCACTTATTGTTGCTCCAAAAACACATCGCAACTGATTGATTTTTTGACAAGTCGCCATGATTTTTGGGAGTAATAATAAGTGGTGCATACCTAAGCTATTTGAACCACATCAATGGTGACGCAAAACCTTGCATCACCAACAACAATCAACGACAGTGATTGTATTCTAACCGGCACTCCCGAGTTCAACAGTTGACGAGCCTAACTAATTGATTTTATAAAACATTCCTAAATTCATGGCGTTTGTAATGGTGTCATATACTCATTAAACATCAATGACTTACAATCAACTATCGAATTCGGGTGCACTGGTTCGTAACCGTTTAGATGCCACCATCGTCATTCCCGCGAAGGCGGGAATCCAGACT
>CAIXMC010000038.1 GCA_903920405.1 uncultured beta proteobacterium | reverse complement strand
TTCCGCATTTGGCTCGTCAGATTTGGGCGCACTGCGTCGTTACAAATCGCTTATGTGGCATGGCCACACCGCGCGATTTGCGCCTAGCATTGCATCTTTAACTCTGACGGCCAAATGGGGAACTTATTGTTGACCATATCCTAAGTGGGAAGCCCAATTTTTGTATCTGATGAAATAGTATAAACATTCTTGTAAATATCAATAAATCCTTTGACTGTCCATTGCCCATCATCCGTGCTGACATGATCACTGAGTTCGCTCACGAACTGGGCAAGTTTTGCTGCAAAGTTTTCTTTTTCATTCATCTGGATTTTTCAATGGCACGTGAGACCCAAGTCTGCGTCTTAAACAAATTTCCGTTCTTCCCCGCTCCCCACCCAATTGCTCACGCAGCGTGGGCATAACAGTGGGTGATGGGGGTCAGTACCTACGTTGTCAGTGTAATGCCAGCAGCGTACACATTTAGTGTCTTTTGAGGCGCTAACCCTGATGGATAAAGCGTCTCCAGCTATTAAGTCAATAGCAGATGTAATGAACACAAACTTCAAATCAGCCCCTAAACTGGTGAGTAGAGCATGGTCATCGACGCCGACGGTCAGGCTGACGATGGCCTGCAATGATGAACCCACCCCACCATCGGCGCGCAAGACTTCTATCTCTTTATTGACTCTGTCGCGGATGTGGCGAATGCGATCCCACTTGGCACACAAGCTGTCCTCAGTCAACGCTGGGAACTGGTTGTAAGTGTCCAAAAAGATGGAGGCTCGGCTGGCCAGTGGCGTTTTGCCCTGAGCGCCCAACACGCCCCAGGCTTCTTCGGCGGTAAAGCTTAAAAATGGTGCCATCCAGCGCACAAAGGCTTGCGTGATGTAAAACAGTGCAGTTTGCGCACTGCGCCGCGCCAGCGATTTGGGGGCTGTGGTGTAGAGCCTGTCTTTCAGAATATCAAGGTAAAACGACCCTAAATCTTCGCTGCAATAAATTTGCAATTTGGCCACCACTGGGTGAAATTCATAGACCTCGTAATGCGACAGGATGTCGGTTTGCAAAGCGGCAGCACAATTGAGAGCGTAGCGGTCAATTTCAAGCAGTTGGGTGTCGGGAACGGTATCAACCGAAGGGTCAAAGTCGCTGATATTGGCCAGTAAAAACTTGAGTGTGTTGCGAATGCGCCGGTAGGTGTCCACCACACGTTCCAAAATTTTGCTGTCGCCAGCAATGTCTCCCGAATAATCGCTCGAAGCCACCCACAGACGAATGATTTCAGCACCGAGTTTTTTGCAGGTTTCTTGCGGATCAACACCGTTGCCCGCGCTTTTGCTCATTTTGTGGCCGTGGGTATCGACGGTAAAACCGTGCGTCAAAATGGCTTTGTACGGCGCACGATCTGCCATGGCGCAGGCGGTGAGCAGACTTGAATGAAACCAGCCACGGTGTTGGTCGTGGCCTTCCAGGTACAGATCACTCTCAGGGCCAGTGGCATGGCCGCTGCCAGGGTGCGAACCTTTGAGCACGGTGGTGTGGGTGGTGCCAGAATCAAACCAGACTTCCAGAATGTCGCTGCTCTTGGTGTAATGCACTGCATCAGCCTCCCCCACAATGGAGGCTGTGCTGGCAGTGCTCCAGGCTTCAATGCCGCCGGCTTCAACCATCAAAGCTGCTGTGTCCAAAATTTCCAGCGTGCGTGGATGCAGTTCACCACTGTCTTTGTGCAACAGGAAAGGCAGTGGCACACCCCAACTGCGCTGACGGCTGATGCACCAGTCAGGTCGGTTGGCAATCATGTCGCTCAGGCGAATCTTGCCGTTTTCAGGGTAAAAGTGCGTTTCTTCAATGGCTTGAAGTGCCATTTGGCGCAGCGTCATCGGCGCTTTGTCCTGGGTGAAAACGCCTTCACCTTCGTCCATGCGAATAAACCACTGGGCAGCCGCCCGGTAAATGACGGGTGTTTTGTGACGCCAGCAATGGGGGTAACTGTGAACGATGTTGCCTGTGGCCAACAATCGACCTGCTTTTCTTAGCGTCTCAATGATGATGGGGCAGGCTTTCCAGATGTGCAGGCCGCCAAATAAGGGAAAGTCTGGCGCATAAGCACCATTGCCTTGTACCGGGTTCAAAATGTCATGGTGTGCCATGCCGTGGGCGACACAACTGTTGAAATCTTCCACGCCGTAAGCCGGTGCCGCGTGAACAATACCGGTGCCATCGTCCGCCGTAGCATAGTTGGCCAGATAGACCGGACTCTGTCTGTCAAACCCTGCATCA
>CAIXMC010000037.1 GCA_903920405.1 uncultured beta proteobacterium | reverse complement strand
TGTGCGGCGATATGCGGCGTTCCTTCAGAACGCGGAAATGGCCGGGGTGTTTTTCCCAGGGCGTTGCCCTTCGCTGGTATGCGGTGCCCCGTTGGGGCAAGAATTCCATGCCCCAACGGGGTAAGGATGTGGTCAGTCTGAAGTTCCCCATTTGGCTCTCATGTTTTTGAATTTGAGTGCCGTGCCTATCAAATCACGCGTGAGTAGCTATCATTTTTAAAAATAGCTATTCACATGCCCCAAACGCTAATCACACGACTGCCACTGCTTCGCTTTTCATGGTAAATTTTTTCGTCCCATGCCACACCTGCATCACGGTTAAAAATCAGCAGATGTGCACTGTCGGCACCACATTGATCGGCATAACGTGCAGTCTGCTCCAACCCTGCGGCCAAGGTGGCGGCCCTGCCCTTGTGCTGAATTTTGAGTTCCAACACCACTTGCTGCATCGGCCCGGTGAAGCCTTCTGCTGTGAGAGGCCACTGCAAAAACAAGTCGGTGCGGCCACGGCCTAACCCATATTCGCGGGCGATGCGCCCTCCCCCATTGACGATGCGCTGCAAAAAGGCTTGCAGCAGCAAGTGAGGGCCTGCCTCTTTGTAGTCGTAACACTGAAGCCAGACCTCGGCGTTTTCCCTGAAAAAATTCTGAAAGGCCGTCAGCAATTTGTCAATGTCCATGCTGCCGTTGGGCATGACGTACCAAGCCTGATTCTGGTTGATGCCCATCTGGTGTCCCCAGGTGAGTTCACGCGGAATAATCTCTTGGTAAATCCGGTTGGCAATAGTGACTTGGCCTGGGCGCTCGACATGAATCAGCCCCAAGTCATTCACGTATTGAACATCGTCCGGGTGCAGGCTTGCAACATCTCCTTCGTTTTGCAGCAGCGGCTCTATCACACGGCGCACTCTGTCTTCCTTGAGCTTGTCCGTGAGTTGATCAAGGTGCGTATCACGGCGCTGAATCAGACTTTCTCTCGCCTGACGCATTTGCTCTACTGTCACGCTCTTGCTTCGGTCGCGCTGCTCTGGCTTGCGAAAGCAGGCTTCATACGCGAGCGCATTGACCAGCCAGGGCTGACCTTGGGTATCCGCCCAGATTTCTTCCAGAACGCCTGGATCGAAGGTTTGGCCGGTGGCATCGGTATGCTGTTGTAGCAAGGCTTTGACATCGGCCTTTGTAAAGTCGCCCAAGCGGATGGATTCGCTTTTGATGTTGAAAGCACTGCCGCCGGTGATGATTTCGCCATCGCTGCGATGAATGCGGTAGTCGCGCACATCACGAACACCACACAAAATCATGCTCTGCGGAAAGGCCTCTGGCCGCTGCGCGTAGCCTGCGCGAATCTGGCGCAACAGAGAGATCAGCGTATCGCCTACCAAGGCATCGACTTCGTCCAAAAAGATGATGAGGGGTTTATCACTTTGCTCAGACCAGGTTTGAAGCACCAGGCGAACACGCTCGCCAGCGCCGCTTTGTTGCAAGATGTCCTGGGCTGTTTTGACTGCCTGCGGGTCTTTCCAGTACAGGTGTGCCGCGCTGGCCAACGCCTGAACCATGCCAGACTCTGCCCGCTGTACATCGTTGCGTGCTGCTTGCGCCGCTTCAATGTTCACATACAGCGCCCGGTATTGGCCCTGCGCATTCAAAAAGTGCATCAGATGGATCAACAGGCTGGTTTTGCCGGTCTGTCTTGGTGCATGCAAGATGAAGTATTTGCGTGCGCCAATCAGGCTGGAGAGTTCAGGCCAGTTGATCCTGTGCATGGGCAAAAGGGTGTAGTGAATTTCAGGCTGGTTGGGACCTGCGGTGTTGAAGAATTTTTCCATGGTGCAATGGTAGCGTGTACGCACCCTTGGGATATGCTCAACCATCACTTTGAATCGCACCCGTTTGTACACCATCTGTGGATAACTTTGTGGACAACCCCCTTGATAACCCATCTAAAACCGTGCCAGATAAGGCTTATGACATTTCGATGACAAAATATGTATCTATTAAACTAATTAAATCAATTGTTTACAACCATAACGCGAGATTCTATGCTATGCTATTGACTGTTTGGACGTCACCTGAAAATTGTGGAAGAGTCAGTGATGTCGGATGACTTCACCCCCATTCTGGACGGCTTTGTGTGGTCTGTAGGCGCACTGTGCCGTGCCGTTGCAGATGCCTTGCAAGCACGTTTTAACCCTGTGGTAGTACGTGGAGAGCTGAGCGGTTTTTCTCGGGCTACCAGTGGTCACTGTTATTTTTCACTCAAAGATGCCAGTGGTCAATTGCGCTGTGCCATGTTCAAACGTGCAGCCGTTTTGATGACGGTTGTGCCGCGAGACGGTGAATTGGTTGAAGTCCGTGGCCGTCTAGGTGTATATGAGCCGCGTGGGGATTTGCAGTTGATTGTTGATAGTCTGTGTCGCTGCGGTCAGGGTCATTTGTTCGATGAGTTTTTGCAGCGCAAGGCACGCCTGGAAGCTCAGGGTTTGTTGGATGCAGCACGCAAACGCCCCTTGCCAAAGCGGCCTCGTGCCATTGGGGTGGTGACCTCATTGGGAGCTGCTGCCTTGCACGATGTGGTCAGTGTGCTGCAAAGGCGAGTTCCCCACATTCCGGTGTTGTTGGCAGCAGCATCGGTACAAGGCAACAGCGCCCCGTGTGAACTGGTCGATGCGCTATTAAAGTTATATCTACTTACGCAGACAGGAGTAGCGCTAGAGGCAGATTTGATGCCCAAGTCACGTCGCACTAAAACCCATCATGCGCCCATTGATGTGATCTTGCTGGTTCGTGGTGGTGGCTCGCTGGAAGACCTGTGGGCGTTTAACGATGAAGCCTTGGCGCGAGTCATTGCCCAAAGTCCAGTGCCCATTGTGAGCGGGGTAGGACACGAAACTGATTTCACCATCGCCGATTTTGTGGCCGATGTGCGAGCGCCCACACCCACTGCCGCTGCCGAACTTGCAGCAGCATCACCACGGCAGAACGAACTTGACCTGCTGGCTCTGGCTGAGCGGCACATCACAGTCGCTATCGAGAGGCAATTGCAGCGGCACGCACAGCGTCTGGATGACGTAGCGCAACGTTTGGGGAGGCCATCGCATCGTTTGATGGTCCAGCGCATGCGTTTGGCCGTCAGTGCGAAGGCCTTGCAGACATCCTGCACACACGCATTACAGGCGCAGGCACAGCGCCTGCGTCGTATCGCCGACCAATTACCACTGGCTTTGAACGCCGGAGTGCAGATTCACAAGCAGCGACTAGACCGCGCCGCCTTGCGTTTGAGTTTGCTTGACCCCAGCCTGGTGCTGGCGCGTGGTTACGCCTGGCTGAGCGATGCACAGGGCCACACGGTGTCAAGCTGCCTGCAAACCCACACAGGTCAGGTACTCACTGCTACTTTGGGGGATGGAACGGTAGATATGACTGTAAATAGTTCATCATCATGGAGTGGTCCAAGTGGAAGCCCATCATGCCCGTAGAATCTGCGCCATGTCCTATTTTGTACTCGCCCGCAAATACCGTCCACGCAATTTTTCTGAAATGGTGGGGCAAGACCATGTGGTTCAGGCACTCACCAATGCCCTGACCACGCAGCGCTTGCACCATGCCTATATGTTTACCGGCACGCGCGGGGTGGGTAAAACCACGGTGTCGCGCATTTTGGCCAAGTCGCTCAATTGTCAGGGGGCTGATGGTCAAGGCACCATCACTGCTACCCCGTGTGGGGCTTGTCGGGCGTGCCTGGACATTGACAGCGGTCGGTTTGTCGATTACACCGAACTTGACGCTGCTTCCAATCGAGGAGTGGATGAAGTTCAGTCCCTTTTGGAACAGGCGGTTTATAAGCCTGTGCAGGGGCGCTTCAAGGTGTTCATGATTGACGAAGTTCACATGCTGACCAACACGGCGTTCAATGCCATGTTGAAAACACTCGAAGAACCTCCCGAATATCTTAAATTTGTCCTAGCCACCACCGACCCCCAAAAAGTGCCTGTGACAGTGCTTTCACGGTGTTTGCAGTTCAACCTGCGCCCCATGGCCCCCGAAACCATTCGTGAACACCTGCAACGTGTTTTGCTGACCGAACAGGTGCAGGCAGACCAGCCTTCCCTCAAACTCTTGGCGCGTGCGGCACATGGCTCTATGCGCGATGCCTTGAGTTTGACCGATCAGGCCATTGCGTTTGGATCGGGTGTGTTGCAAGAGATGCTGGTGCGTCAAATGCTTGGCAGTGTCGATCGCTCTTATGTGTTTGGACTGCTCGATGCACTGGCTAGGGGCGATGGCAAAACAGTGGTTGAAACGTCCGAAACGCTGCGTTTGAATGGATTGAGTGCAGCATCAACGCTTGAAGAAATGAGTGGCGTGTTGCAGCGTATGGCCGTGCTGCAAATGGTACCCGATGCCGCACAAACCGATGACACCGACCCCGATCTGGCCGAATTGGCACGACTGGCGGCGCTTATGCCTGCCGATGAAACCCAATTGCTCTACAGCATTTGCCTGCATGGTCGTGCTGACTTGGGCTTGGCCCCTGACGAATACGCTGCATTGACCATGGTGTTGTTGCGTCTGTTGGCGTTCAAACCCGCCAGTGGCGCAGTGGCTGAAAAAAAAACACTGAAAACAGGCACTGCGACCGCTGAACCGGTTCAATCCCTAGAGCCAAGCAAGGCTCTAACGCCCGTGAATAAAGCACAGGGTGCTACTGAAAATACAGTTAATCAACATCGTGCGGCAGGTCGGCATTTGCGTGTGGTCGGCATGAATCGTGAAGAATTGTCTGCATCAAAACAGGCTGTAGCGCCCGCTGAACAAGCGCCTGTAGCTACTCAACTTAAAGCACTGAAGGTGCGTGTACCCGCCACGTCGGTACGAGACATCCCCACAAACGACACGCCCACTCTTGAACCCAGCGCAGATGGAGATTTCTGGCATGCCACCGTAGGGCAGCTTATTGCTTCAGAATCCATCAACGCCATGGCGCGTGAACTGGCGCTGCAATCGCAATTGGTAGCACGTGACACCGACCAATGGCTGCTTCGCGTTGATCGCGAATCTCTGAACCAAAGCGGCAGCCGTGATCGCCTGGCTACTGCCTTGGCGGGTGCGGGCTTCTCGGTGCGTCTGGTCGTTGAAGTGGGGCGCGTTCTTGACAGTCCGGCCAAACGCAATGCCGCAGCAGCAGTTCAGATCCAGTCACTGGCTGAAAAAATCGTTTCAGCCGACCCTTTTGTGCAATCCCTGATGCGCGAGTTTGGGGCGAAAATCGTCCCAGGCAGTATCAAATCGTTATAAACTTTTCAAAACCAACCAAGGATTCCCATGTTCAACAAAGGACAACTCGCCGGCATGATGAAACAGGCACAGGCCATGCAGGACAACATGAAAAAAGCCCAGAACGATCTGGGCAATATTGAAGTCACTGGAGAATCTGGCGCAGGCCTCGTTAAAGTGATTATGAGCTGCAAGTACGATGTACGCCGTGTCACCATTGCCCCTTCTTTGCTCTCGGATGACAAGGACATGCTGGAAGACCTCGTTGCCGCAGCTTTCAATGCAGCAGTACGCAAGGCCGAAGACACATCTACTGAAAAAATGAGCAAAATTACCGCCGGCATGCCAGGGCTGCCCGGCGGCATGAAACTGCCGTTTTAACTTTTGCATTCACTGCCACATCACCGCCACATGTTGGTGACTCATTTTGATGCCTCACGCGCCATTGCGCTGGCACACCAAGCTCTGGACATTGAGGCTGCCGCTGTGCTGCACCTCAAGCAGCATGTGGGTGAAACCTTCGCGCACGTTGTTCAGTTGATTCTGTCCCTCCAGGGGCGTGTGGTCGTGATGGGGATGGGCAAAAGCGGTCATATTGGCCGCAAAATTGTGGCCACGTTGGCCTCGACCGGAACACCGTCCATGTTCGTTCATCCTGCTGAAGCCAGCCACGGCGACTTGGGAATGATCCAGCCACAAGATGCAGTTTTGGCCATTTCCAACAGTGGAGAGTCTGAAGAAATCACCACCCTGTTGCCCATGCTCAAGCGACTGGGCGTGCCATTGATTGCCATGAGCGCCAAGCCAGATTCCATCTTGGCGCATCACAGTGATTTTTTTATGGACAGCAGCGTTGAAAAAGAAGCCTGCCCCCTCAATTTAGCCCCGACAGCCAGCACCACAGCACAAATGGCCCTGGGCGATGCACTCGCTGTGGCGCTGCTCGACGCGCGAGGTTTTCAGGCAGACGACTTTGCCCGTTCCCATCCAGGAGGTGCTTTGGGGCGCAAATTATTGACCCATGTACGTGATGTCATGCGCAGCGGTCATGCCATTCCCCATGTGGGGCTGAACGCCACCTTTAGCCAATTGATGCAGGAAATGAGCGCCAAAGGCCTGGGCATGAGTGCTGTGCTCGACGAGCACGACCGAGTCCTGGGCATTTTTACCGATGGTGATTTGCGCCGTCTGATTGAAAAAGGAGTTGATTTGCGAGCCTGTACGGCAGAGCAGGTCATGCACCCCGCACCCTGGTCCATCAGTCCCGATGCTCTGGCTGTTGAGGCGGTTGATCTGATGGAGCAGCGCTGTATCACCAGTGTGTTGGTGGTCAATGATGATGGCCAGTTTTGTGGTGCGCTCAACAGCAACGATTTGATGCGCGCCAAGGTGATCTGATGAACCCTATCCTGACATTTCCCCCTGAGTTACTGCTCAAGGCACAGGGCATCAAGCTGGTTATTTTTGATGTCGATGGTGTTTTGACTGACGGCGGTGTGTATATTTCGGAGGCCGGTGAGACCTTCAAACGATTTCATTCTCTTGACGGATATGGCATCAAGCTGCTTTTGCGCGCAGGCATGACACCCGCCGTCATTACCGGACGAGACTCTCAAGCCTTGCGCGTTCGATTGTCAGAATTAGGAATTCAACACGTTCATTACGGTACAACCATTAAACGGCCAGCCGCAGAGGCCATCATGCAGTCTTTGGGGCTGGATTGGTCGCAAACTGCCGCAATGGGTGACGACTGGCCTGATTTGCCCGTGATGAAGCGCAGCGCATTCGTCTGTGCACCGGCCAATGCACACCCAGAGGTCATTGCCGTGGCTGATTTCATCACCCAACGGCCGGGCGGTGCAGGTGCTGTGCGCGAATGTTGTGATGTGTTGCTCGTTGCCAGTGGTTGCTACGCTCAACTGCTGCATGAGGCACAAGAGTGACCTTGTCTTGCAGGCTATGGGATCGGTTTACCTTGTATTTGCCTGCGTTTTTGATGGGTGTGCTGGCCATGGCAACGTATTGGCTGGCGCGAATGACACCCGTCATCACCGTACCAGAGGTCGTAGTCACACTACTGCATGAAAATGATTATTTCATGCGCCAGTTTTCCCTGAGAACCTATGCAGCCCATGGTCGCCTTCAAAGTGAAGTCATGGGTGGTGAGGCACGTCATTACCCAGACACAGACACGCTTGAAATTGATCAGGTGCAGATTCGCTCTTT
>CAIXMC010000036.1 GCA_903920405.1 uncultured beta proteobacterium | reverse complement strand
TTCATGTAACCTGCAAAAACAAGATTCCAAATAATGAAAAATTTTTTTCACGCAAAACTGGCAGATTTCGACAGCCTAGCAGCAGCCCCATCGTGTTGACAAGAGCGGGCGCTCGTCACCACGTCAATCGTTTGCCTTGTTTTTGCAAGACGTGCGCGGTCAGTCGCTTGCCTGGTCAGACGATGAAAAAAACTCGGCAAAGGAGCTGGGCGCATTGGTTGAAATCAATGCCTTGCATGAGAATGAGGCCTTGTCCCGGACGATTCTGAATTCAATTCCTGAGCGGATCGCCGTTTTGAATACAGAGGGCGTGATCGTCGCCGTCAATGATGCATGGCAGCGTTTTGCGATGGACTACCATGCGCCCGAGCTTTCGATGCTGTCGGCTGGCGTTCGTTACCAGGACATCAGTGCTGCCGTGCTGGGACGGCCCCACAGTGATGCCGTGCAAACGGCATGGGCTGGCATTGCAGCCGTTTTGAACCGGCAGTCGGACACTTTTTTGTACGACTATCCTTACGATTCAGAGGATGAGCAGCGTTGGTTCAGGATGAGTGTGTACCCGGTACAAGCACCTGCTAAAGGGGCGGTGGTGGTGCATCAGAGCATTCTTGAACGCAAACGTGCCGAGGCCGCACTAGCCCGTAGCGAAGCACACCTGCAAGAAGCCCAGAATATTGCCTCGATGGGCAGTTGGGAGTGGGATATAACCAGTGGCAAGAACATCTGGTCTGACCAACAGTACCGCCTCTTTGGCTACGCGCCCAAGACGGTTCACCCCAGCGCTGAACTATTTGACCTGGCATTGCATCCTGACGATCGCGCCAAGGTGATGGGGGCGCTTGAGCATGCCATCAGTGACCTGGCCCCTTACGACGTTGAGTATCGGATCGTGCTACCCGACCAAAGCATCAGATACCAGCACAGCCTTGGTAGGTTAGAGCGTGACGCTGATGGCAACCCCGTGTGCATGACGGGGACGACCCTGGATATCACCGAACGCCAGCAGGTGCAGATGAAGCTGCAACACAGCCAGGCCATGCTGGCACGCACCGAGGGTAATGCACATATCGGCAGTTGGGAATGGGATGTGGCTACAGACACTGTGACATGGTCTGATGAGTTATTTCGCATTTTTCAGCGCGACCCATGCCATGGAGCGCCCTCTTTTGCAGAATATGTGCAACTTTACGATCCGCAAGACTGGCAGCGGCTCAGGGTGGCTGTTGATGCGGCAGTGAATGACGGAACACCTTACGAACTGGAGTTAAGAGCTTTTCGCAAAGATGGTGCCATTCAGATTTGCATGGCCCGTGGTCATGCCGAGATGAACGCCAACAAGGCCACGAGATTGTTTGGTTCCTTGCAAGACATCACCGAGCGCAAGCAAATGGAAGAACAGGTACGCCAGTTGGCGTTTCATGACACGCTCACCAATCTACCCAATCGCCGTTTGCTCACTGACCGTTTGAATCAAGTGATGGCAGCAAGCCTTCGCAATGCACTCTATGGTGCTCTCATGTTTATCGACCTTGATCATTTCAAGCCACTCAATGACGTGCATGGGCACAGCGTGGGCGATTTGTTACTGATTGAGGTCGCAAAGCGATTAACAGCCAGTGTGAGAGAAATGGACACGGTTGCACGTTTTGGCGGGGATGAGTTCGTTGTGGTGCTTAGTGATCTGGATGTAGATCGTGTCGAGTCCACTTCACAAGCCCGCATCGTTGCAGAAAAAATCCAGGCAGCTCTGTCCTCACCCTACATGCTGAAAGTCAAAAATAATGGCGCTGCTGATGGTGTGCTGGAGCACCACTGTTCGGCAAGCATAGGGGTTGTTCTGTTCGTCAATCACGAAACCAGTCAGGACGACATTCTGAAATATGCAGATGCAGCGATGTACAAAGCTAAGGACGAGGGACGCAATTCAATCCGGTTTTGGGAGCAACCATCATCCTAGATTCCTCAGTTGAACGCGCCCGAGTGGGCTACTGGCGGCGCGTCTGGGGGTGTTGCCAGTAGCTCAATCGGGTGCGTAGCGCTCTCACCCAAAGGGTGAACTCCATCGAAGTCACAAATATCAATTTTCATAACGGTTTAGTGAAGATAA
>CAIXMC010000035.1 GCA_903920405.1 uncultured beta proteobacterium | reverse complement strand
ATCAAAAAGAGCTAGGTTCAACCTGGATTCCTCAGTTGAACGCGCCCGAGTGGGCCGCTGGCGGCGCGTCTGGGTAGGCGCGACGACGCTGACTACTACTGCCTTCAAGGAGGAGCAACACCCCCCAGATACGTCGCCAGTAGCTCAATCGGGTGCGTAGCGCTCTCACCCAAAGGGTGAACCCCATCGAAGTAACAAATATCAATTTTCATAACGATTTAGTGAAGATAACAAGCGGTCAACCGAGGAATCCAGGATCATGGGTTGCATTCCTTGAAAACTTGGGCAGCCAACGTGCGGCTGATCATCGCCAGCGTCGCCAGATCAACCGACGCATCACGACCATGCTTTGAATTACCCCCTAAGGATATGGCATCCAGTCCACATCGAATGATGAACGATGATCCCGTAGTGGAGAGTGAAATTTGCTTCCCACTGAACACTTTCCACTGGTATTTTTGAGTTTTTTCACGTTAACAAATCGGCCTCTAACGCCCGTCCCACTTGCATAAGTAGCTATGAATATTGAAGCACTGCTCAGCATTTTCAAGCTACACCCTGCTTCCTTACTCGTCTTCTTCATCATCGGCCAGAGCTGGCCATATTTCTTCAGGCCTCAATGTTCTGGGACGACCGTTGCCCGGTCGAATGGTGACTGACAACGCATCAGAAAATGTCAGCGATTCTTCTGCGTCGTCATCATCAGGTTCTTCGTTATCAGATGCATCATCGTCAATCAGAAGATGCGGGTTAAACATCTCAAACACTATCTGCATGGCACTCATCAGCTCGTCTCTTTTCCTGATGAGATCGCTGTCCAGACCAGTCAATACCGACACGGCACGCAGGTTGATCAGCATCGTGGTCAACCAGTCCATGCAGCCGGCATAACCGATCACCCAGCGGATTTTTGCGCTTTCAATACCGGCTTCAATGGTGTCGGCTTGGGCACCCACTTCGCAACTGTCCAAAATCAAGCCGACCACCTTGCCCTTGCCCAGACTCTTGATACGGTCAAACACCGTTTTCAGGTTCATGGCGCGGGCGTTTTCGGTACCGCCAAGACGTGAACCGGCACCGTGACTGGCGACATACACAATCAAATGATCCACATCGTCGATTTTTCGTGCATCCAGCAGATATTGCAGCGCCTGGCCAAAACTGCTGCTGTCAAAAAAAGTGGAGTAAAAAATGGGTAGGCCTTCCAGTCGCGACAGTCCATCCAGAAAATGGCGCACCGAGGTTTGTTCCGGGTCTTTGTCCAGTGCCCACCAGGGCTGTTCGAGGACTAAAACGGCATAGTGTGATGATGTTTCCATGTTGATTCCTTGATGCAGACGAATGGCTATTGCGTGATGAATTATGAGGCTCGGATACGTCATAAAATGTCCAATGAATCACCTGAGAAAATACTATGTCAGAACTGCCCCAACAAGTTGGTATTGACACTACCACCCAGCGCAAATTTGCCAAAACAGAATTTACCGATGCGCAGTCGCGCAGAATGAAGATTCTGAATCACCTGACATCCACAGGTCAGGCAGCCAGTACCAGCGAACTCCGGCGCATCGCAGGCATCGACAAAGTGACCCAGCGCCAATTGCAGCGTGACATCAACGAAATGGCAGAGCGTTACGATTTGGCGTGTGAAACACGTGGGCGCACCAAATACTGGTCAATCAAAACCGGTGGAAAGTCGCCGCGTTATGTGTTGCCAGTACTCAATGAAGACGCCGCGCTGGCGTTTCAATTGGCCAAAGATTTGCTGCGTTACCTGCTGCCAGACACCATCGCACGCAGCCTGACACCCTGGTTCGACGAATCTAAAAAATTGCTGGCGAAACTTCAAGCCAACAACCCTTGGCATCAGCGCGTCGTCACCCAACGCGAAGGGCTACGCCTGCGAGCGCCTGCCATTGACCGGGCGGTTTTGGCCGTCGTCTATCAGGCGCTGCGCCAAGGCAATCAGGTGAATATCACTCACCTCAGTACCAACGATGAATTGCGCAAACATCAGCTTGCGCCGGCAGGTCTGGTGGCATCCAACCAAACCTTGTATTTGCTGGCCTACAGCGAAAAGCACCAAGACTACACCAGTTTTGCCATGCACCGCATCACGCAAGCCAGCGATGCCTACCTGCCAGCCCAATTGCCTGATGTGGATCATTTCCTCAACTACGTGAATGGCCAATTCAACCAGTTTTATGAAAATGACCAGCCCATCGCACTGGTGGTGGACTTTGACGGCGAAGTTCAGCGCAAACTGCTTGAATACAAGCTGTCGGATGAGCAACAGACCGCTGTGTTGTCAGATGGCTGGCTTCGCGTCAAGGCCACGGTGCATGACACGGGTGGCCTGCGCACTTGGCTGTGTGGCTATGGCAGACACGCTCGGGTGATTTCACCCCCAGAGTTGGTCGCCGCGTTGAAAGCCTTGCACCGCAAAGCACCCGATGCGCCAGTCGATGCCCCATCGCCAGGATCGACGCTGGAATAACTCCTGAAACGATAGCTACCAACGCAATAGGGACGGGCGTTAGAGGGCTATTTGAGCAAATAAATTCGCCACATGCCGTGGCAACCGTTCAACACAGCCTCATGCGATATTTCTTGTCTGACTCTGGCTCTACAATGAATTGCAGACGCAAATGGAATGCTTTGAGGGTTTATTTTTTTGCCACGACCAATTGGATGGACAAAATGGACAGGGCGTGCTTGCGCCGGTTTAGCCACAAGGTGAAGTTTGAGTACTTGACGGCGAATCAGCGGTGGGGTCTGTTTGTTCAGGAGTTTGGCCGTCTGGGTGGGACGATGGAAGAGCGGGGGGCGTGGAGGAGCAGCGTCGGATGGACGGGCTGGCACCGGGGGATTTTGCGGTGATTGGCAAGAACCGGGTTGGCTTAAGTGAGCGGCTGACGGCTCCTGACTTTTTGAAGTTGTTGCAGCAGGAGACAACAGTCAAGCTACATGGGAAAGGCCGGGTTGGGTTTGTGTGATTCACTATCGCAAACTTCGCCATTGATGCACAGCCATGTTGACCGTCGTCGAAACCCGCCTCTTCCAGCGCACCTGGCCGCATTACTGGACAGAAGATGAGCGCGGTGAATTCAGTGCATTCATCGCAGAGAACCCAGAAGCTGGCGATGTTGTTGCGCAGTCTGGCGGTGTTCGAAAAGTCCGCTGGACACGCGCCGGGTCAGGCAAGTCTGGCGGTGTCCGTGTGATTTACTTCACGCGCACAAAAGCCTGTGAAGTTGTTTTGTTAATCATGTATGCCAAGGGCAAGCTCGCCACGCTCAAGGCATCCACCCTGAAGGAGTTACGAGATGCCACTGAAAAATGTATCCAGGCCAATGACCGATGCTGAATTAGCGGCTTGGGAGTCCACCCGAAACCTTGAGGCTGAGCTGATTGAATCTGCCCACCAGATGGCCGAAGGCAAGACAACGGTGGCTTACTCGCCTGTCATTGCTGCGCGTCAATCCTCTGGTCTTTCTCAATCGCAGTTCTCCGCTCTTCTTGGGGTTTCAGTTCGCACACTTCAAGGCTGGGAGCAAGGTCGCCGGCAGCCCACCGGCGCAGCCCGAGCGCTGATCGCCATCGCCCAAATGAACCCCAAGATTCTTGCCGATCTTGCGCGTGATGAACGGTTTGCTGTTACTGGATAAGTTTGAGTATGTTGATAATTTTTTAGGAGTTTTATGGCAAATCTAATTGTGGTAACAACTGAACAGTAACCGTTTAGACCCCTGGTCCAGATGTCGTCATTCCCGCGAAGGCGGGAATCCAGTGTATTTTGGTCTTCATGGATACAAAAAGTCAGTCTGGATTCCCGCCTTCGCGGGAATGACGGTGACGGGGTCTAAACGGTTACGGTATATCAGCAATTTCCATCTCCCTAAGCGGTCAACCGAGAAATCCAGGATGATGACTATCCCCCCTTCTCTGTTCACCACGGCAAAAGCCGCGACGTTCTTATTCAGCCCGCTGCTCGCCAACCACAAACAGACTTTCTGGCAAACGGTTGAAGTGTTGGCGTTCCTGGCCGATACCCTCTGCCGAGTCCTCTCTATTCACCAGCGCATCAAATATGTTGTTGCCATATTGATCCAGCAAGTCCAACCACTCGGCATCGGCTTCATTGATATTGTCAATGTGCAATACACACCCAGGAATTTGTTGGTGACGAATGCGGTTGATGGCTACAAATATCAACGGTCACCGGTGGATGCACAATCGCCAGAATCGACGCTGGAATAACTCCTGAAACGATAGCTACCAACGCAATAGGGACGGGCGTTAGAGGGCTATTTGACCAAATAAATTCGCCACATGCCGTGGCAACCATTTTCAGCCCAGTTGCCTTCCACAATTTCACTTTCCGGCGCACGGTGCAGCAAAGAGCGACCATCCACCTCGGTGCAAGACAGCGCAAAATGGCCGCCGCCCATGTCCTTGCCTCGGTAATTGACCCAGCCAGTATCACTTTGGTAAGGATGTGGTTAGTAATAAGTTCCCCATTTGGCTCGTCAGATTTGGGCGCACTGCGTCGTTACAAATCGCTTATGTGGCATGGCCACACCGCGCGATTTGCGCCTAGCATTGCATCCCAACTCTGACGGCCAAATGGGGAACTTATTACTGACCACATCCT
>CAIXMC010000034.1 GCA_903920405.1 uncultured beta proteobacterium | reverse complement strand
GGACTTGGTATATATTCGGCACAACTTTTGTGAAAAACAAAGGTTGACTCAACCCCCCCGCTGCCATCCTGGCAACATCAAGTCTCTGCACAACCGGGAAACATTACCGCAGGACATTGATAGCGTAACAACCCAAACGAGCCCACTGGCAATATGTATCACCACACAAGTCAGTTCCACGTTTAAGAAGGAGAAGCTATGTCAACGTTTAACGATATCACCCAGAGCCTGGGGCGCCTTGCAAGTGCCGTGACAAAAGGCATTTTTGAAATCACCCACCACAGTTTCGCGCTAATTGGTCTGACTGTTTTATTTGGAGCCATGGCCTTGGTGGCACAGCCAGAATTGCGAAAAATTGGTGAAATCAGTCTGTTTGGCTGGTTGCAGGAACGTCAGTTGGAAGTCACTGGCCTGGCCAGCGATCTCTTTGCCAGCCAACGCGCCACCGCAACGAATCCGGATGATTTGCCCACACAACAGGCGACTGTGGCCTTCTGGCTGAGCAAAAAGTACCGCGTTGCACCAGAACCTCTAAGCGCGCTGGTCGCCGAGGCCTACGATGCGGGAAGCCGTTCCCAACTTGACCCAACCTTGATCCTGGCAGTCATGGCCATAGAGTCCGGCTTTAATCCATTTGCCCAAAGCACTGAGGGTGCCCAAGGCCTGATGCAAGTCATGACCCAGGTTCACAGAGACAAGTACCAGAACTTTGGGGGGAAATTGGCCGCATTTGACCCGCTGGCCAACCTTAGGGTGGGAGTGAAGGTGCTACGCGATTGCATCAGGCTGGCTGGCTCTGTTGAAAGTGGTCTGAGAAGCTATGTGGGAGCCAGCAGCGAAGAGCGCGAGGGTGGCTATACAGCCAAGGTGATGGCAGAACATGCAAGGCTACAGTTAGTCGCTCAGGGACGTTCGGTACCTTTTTCATCACCGCCACCCCCCAGTCGATCAACGCCAACAGCCAAGCCGTCCGATACCAAAGTGGCAAGCCTGGCCTTGCCGTGATGGTGGGCAGCTCAGGCATTGTCAATTGGTCAGTTAAACCGCTGTTGGACTTAGGGAACATCGGTTACGAATCGCTTCGATGCACTAAGTCCGACAGGCTCGTACGTTGATTGCAACGTGAAAAACGGCTGTAGCGCTTATTCCACTTGCACAGTGCGCTATCACATACATAGCATTTGCGTGAACACCAAGCAGATGTTGGCCACTTCCGTCTCTATCAGCGCCAGCGGTCATGGCTGTGTCTGCTGCCCTGATAGGCGTATCCCAAGTTGATGGCAACCGGCGGATACCAGGGGCGCGTGTCGTAGAGCGGATAAACACCTTGTGTGACGATGACAGGTGCCGGTTGAACATATTCCCTCTGAACGGCTGCCACCCTGTTGCCCGGGGAAGCAGGTGGCACCAAACCCACGGGTGAGACCTGTAGCGCGATGGTTTTTCCGGGGTCACTGAGCATTTGCACGGCGTATTGTCTACCTGCATACTGATAGACCACGTTGTAAGCCACCGTCTGATTTTCGTAAACCACCTGATGGGAACACCGCTGTACATTTTGCAGGCTCACGACCGCCGGCCCTTCCAGCCTGTCACCGATGATGGCCCCCCCCATGATGCCCATCAAGGTGGCCGCAGCCTGGCCGTGTCCATGCGTTGCAGCATTGGCCAACGCACCGCCCGCAATCGCACCCACGGCAGCCCCTGCCCCTGAACGAGGTTGCACTATAGACACCTGTTCAGTGACACATTCCTGGCGCGGCACTCCCACTTGCACCACGATAGGCGTTGAAGACAATACCCTACCTACCTCTTGTGCCAGGCCAAGGCCGCAGGATGTTGCCATGACCGCTACAAACATTAGTTTTTTCATGATCATTTCCTTTGGTATTTGCTTGCCATTGCCAACGACTACCGTTCTATTGCCTGGCTGATAATGGTTTGGTAATCAGCAAGTGCCATGTACTGCGGAACATAAGTCACCCCTTGATTGGTCAGGGCGCTG
>CAIXMC010000033.1 GCA_903920405.1 uncultured beta proteobacterium | reverse complement strand
CACAACATGCTGCCCCAATTTCAGATTTCCTGATCCGCATGGAATCATGAATGGCACATCATGTTAGAAAATAGCTGCAGTTATCGTGTTTTAGACCAACTTTCAGTGCAGTAGACATCTTTTATAAAAAAATGGTGCCAAACCTGTTTCCACTAAATTCAGAAATCTCCTATACCGGATCAGGAAATCTGAATTTGAAACTTTGCCGCATGGGCGGGGCATCAATACCTGATCCACTCATGAGAGGATCCGCACGTGAAGACAAATAGATTGCTGTTTGCGACCGATCACGTTGGTCGATAATGAGAAATAAGTGGGTATATACCTCAAACCAGCGTGCAACGCGGTACAGTCTTGGGAAATTATCCATCCACTGACTGTACTTTTCATCTTCAGTTTGAGATTCACCATATTCTTTTAGAACATTAAGCCAAGCCTGACCATCATCGCGGGGATTGATCGTTGAAAATACATGCCACCACCCTTTTCCATGCATCAAGTCAATGAAGCCTCTATGTTGTTGCTCCTGCGCACGACCGTGACGCTGCATTAACCCAATACCAAATAATGTCATCCAGGATGCCCTGTTATCAACAGTGCTGTCAAATTCTCTTGGTATTTCTCTCGGCCAAAACTTATCATCGTAGACTTGGAAATATCTAGCGCCATCCTTATTCCACCACTCATAAATGGCCTCAAGTGCATCATCGCCTTGCAGAATGACTGGTGATTCTGTAACAAGTTCAATTTGAGCCGCATCATTCCAACTTTTAGAAATGGTCTCCTGCTTCGCAAGTGCTCGTAATATCTTATCTTTTTGAGCCTGTTTAAATGTTGAAAGCAGTTCAGACTGGGGCGAAATATCAGCGATCCACCCCTTGCCACGGACTTGCTCGGCCACTTCCCCACTCAATTCGCCATTGGCGATGTAAGTCAAGACGGCTATCTTGCGTGGCAAGTCGCGAATTTCCAATATCCACTTGACCAACGTGTTTGTTGGCGCCTGCATTTTGTTGCGACACCTTACAAAAAAAGCGACTGCAGGTTGACCATACGACGCAGCCAGTCGACATGAATCTGGCGCAAAAGCATAGCGCAGGCATTCATCGGCAAATTCTGGTAAATCAGAATTGCAGAGAATGTGACTGGTTGTTGACCATTGATCATTCACAGTTAAAAAATGCAGTGGATTATTGGTCTCGTCTGTGAGATCAAATGTGCAGGCTTGATGTTCAAGTGCATCTACCAAGACTTCAAAAATTTCTGCCACTTCGGGTGGACACCGATCTCTGGCACAGGCTGATCTGAGCAAGTAAGGCAAATTCAGATTTCCTGATCCGTATGCGTAAACACGCCAAATAATTGGAATCCAGTTTGGCACATATTGAAAATTGAAGTTAAGATAAATGGAGGATTTCAACCCAATTCATACCAAGACTTAAGCCGTGTTCAAACAATCATTCATACCAGGATTCCCCGAAGGTGCTCAAAGAGTCGGGGAAGCACTAAGCATTTTGAAGCAGGATGGACGAGTGACCTACTTCGTTGGTGGTGACAACTACTTTGATCACAAAGAGGGCGACAAAGCCGCTGAGAGATTTGCTTTTGCCTGCCTGATGGAAAACGGCCACGTCAGAGCGAAAGATTTAGAAAAGTCACCTCCATCGTTGCCACACCGTACACTGATGAACTGGTGCGCACAATACCCCAGAGACGGTAGTGACTCATTCTTTCGAGGCCAACCACTCAAAAAGCCACCCGTGATGACAGAGGCGGTGCGTGCGCAATGTGCCAGCCTATTGGATCAAGGCATCAAGCCCGCTGAAGTGGCGCGGCAGATGGGTATCAATCACTCCACACTACGAAAAGCCATAACCCGCAAGGCCATCCCGATGGCCAAACTCGATGCAGAGGCAAACGTTACCCCAATCGAAACAAGTGCTATTCAGCCACAGTCGGCACCCGACAGCCCCAGTCCAACCAGCACCAAAAGTGAGCGCAGTCAAGTCGATGCACAGGCAGCCAATGGCATTGGCACAGCCTGCACCCGCGCCGATGAACGCGTAGAAGCTGCATTTGGAGTAGCCACCAGTGCCAGCACCCGTTTTGAGAGGGTCTGTGATGTTCCGATGGGCGGACTTCTGGCGGGTTTGCCGGCGCTGTGTGCCAATGGTCTGCTCAGTGGTTTGGACAAGCACATCAGCCTGCCTAAAGGCTCACAGTGCGCTGCACATTTTGTTCCTGCTGGGCTTCATGGCGCTGGGACGTATTCGCCGCCCTGAAGGACTGCGCCATATACCGCCAGGCGAGATGGGCAAAGTCATTGGTCTGGATCGCGCACCTGAGGTACGCACT
>CAIXMC010000032.1 GCA_903920405.1 uncultured beta proteobacterium | reverse complement strand
GGACGGGGATGTGTCGCAGGCCAAGGCCAAAATTTTGGCCCAACCCTG
The DNA here is from genome assembly GCA_903920405.1 of uncultured beta proteobacterium. Classification (GTDB taxonomy): domain Bacteria; phylum Pseudomonadota; class Gammaproteobacteria; order Burkholderiales; family Burkholderiaceae_C; genus Rhodoferax. Next base: position 8,047 of record CAIXMC010000032.1, on the reverse strand, counting down.
GTGGCTGGATTGGACGGCAGGGCTGTTTCCAGTCATCATTGCAGTGTTTATTTTGCGTTCCTTTTTGTTTGAACCCTTCAAAATTCCTTCTGGATCGATGATTCCAACCTTGTTGGTGGGCGATCTGATTGTGGTTAACAAATTTCATTACGGTCTGCGTCTGCCTGTCATCAATAAAAAAATCACCGAGGGCACGGCCCCGCAGCGCGGGGATGTGATGGTGTTTCGTTATCCGCCCAAACCCAGTCTGGATTACATCAAGCGCGTGGTTGGACTGCCCGGCGACGAAGTGGCTTACTTGAACAAACGTTTGACCATCAATGGCAAAGCTATCGAGACCCAAAACGTGCCTGAGTTTTTTGACGAAGATGCCATGCGCTATTTCCATCAGTTGGAAGAATTACTGGGTGATAGCCCCCATCGTTTACTCAATGACGATACCCATCCGGCCTATATTTCTGGTGCGCATGAGTTTGAAAACAATAAAAATTGCCGCTACAGCATAGAAGGTGTGGTGTGCAAAGTTCCCCCAGGCCATTACTTTATGATGGGTGACAATCGCGACAATTCCCTTGACTCTCGCTACTGGGGCTTTGTTCCCGATCAAAATATTGTGGGCAAGGCCTTTTTTGTCTGGATGAATTTTGGTAACCTCAAGCGCATTGGTTCATTCAATTGAAGGAGAAAACAGTATGAAAATTTCATTCCAAAACAAGCAAAGAGGTCTTACTTTTATTGGCCTGCTGATCATTGGCGGGGTGCTTGCAGTCGCAGGGGTAGTGGCAGCGCAAGTGCTTCCAACGGTCATCGAGTATCAGGCTGTCCTCAAGGCAGTCAACAAAGCCAAACAGGGTTCGACCATCCCGGAGATTCGCACTATCTTTGACAAAGCAGCCAGCATTGACAACATTAGCTCCATCAGCGGCAAGGATATTGACGTTAAAAAAGAGGGGGACAAGGTCGTAGTGAGCTTTGCATATCAACGTGAAATTCATTTGACAGGCCCTGCATTTTTAACACTGAAATACACAGGCCAGTCCAATTGAACTCCATTTCAAGCCACGTAGCGCTTCAAAATCGTCTGAACTACACTTTCAGACAACCTCAACTGCTCCATCGTGCCCTGACGCACCGCAGTTTTTCCATTGACCATAACGAACGACTTGAGTTTTTAGGGGATTCCGTTCTGGGGCTGGCGGTCGCAGACCTGCTTTACCAGCAACTAGAACATTTGCCCGAGGGCGATTTGTCTCAGGTACGCGCCAGTCTGGTCAGGCAAGACACATTGCACCAATTGGCGGTCGGTTTGGGTTTGCCTGAGTGTTTGATCCTTGGCGAGGGTGAGTTGCATTCAGGCGGCCAAAAGCGTCCTTCCATCCTGGCTGATGTGCTGGAAGCCATCATTGGTGCGGTCTATCTGGACGGTGGTTTTGCAGCAGCGCAGACCTTGGTGCATCGTCTTTATAAGTCTGTTGACATCAACCCTGCCATGGTGGCCAAGAGCAAAGATGCCAAGACTGAACTGCAAGAGTGGCTTCAGGCACGCAAATTCAAACCTCCCAGTTACCAAGTGGTCAACGCACTTGGCGCTGCGCATGAACAAACTTTTGATGTTTCGTGCGAAATTTTTGAACTGAACCTGTGCGAGCGCGGCATAGGCGGGTCGCGCCGTTCAGGTGAGCAAGCTGCTGCTCTTGCCATGTTGCAATCGCTCAAAACCAAAGGTACACCATGACTGAATCACCTTCGGATGATAGTTTAGATGCTACTGAATCAATAGCTGCTAACACAGATGGGGCGTGCGTTAGAGGGCAAAATGAGCATGAAATTTTACCCTCAGACATGCGCCGCAATTTGCGTGTCATCACAGAGGGTGATGCACCTGTTGCAGGGCAGCGTTGTGGGTTGATAGCCATTGTGGGCAAACCCAATGTGGGTAAATCAACATTGCTGAACGCCTTGGTAGGGCAAAAAATCAGCATTACCTCGCGCAAGGCACAAACGACTCGCCACCGCATCACAGGCATCCACACTGTAGGGGCCACACAATTTGTATTTGTAGATACCCCAGGCTTTCAGACCCGCCACGGTAACGCGCTGAACCGTTCATTGAACAAAACGGTTGTTGGTGCGGTCAGCGATGTCGATGTGATTTTATTTGTCGTGGAAGCCGGTCATTTCAATCAGGCCGATGATCAGGTGCTAGCGCTTCTTGGCAAGCATATTCCCATCCTGGTCATTGCCAACAAACTTGACCAAGTCCACCGCCGTGCAGACATTGCGCCCTGGCTGCAAGACCTGCAACGTCACTACAGTTTTACAGAATTTGTGCCCATGTCGGCTAAATATCCCAAAGACATCGTTCGCCTTCTGGGTATTTGTGAGCGTTACCTGCCCGAGCAACCTTGGTGGTACGCCGCCGACGAATTGACCGACCGCAGTGAAAAATTTTTGGCTTGCGAGACCGTTCGTGAAAAACTTTTCCGATTAACGGGCGATGAACTGCCCTATACATCTACCGTCATCATCGATAAATTTGAAGAAAAAGCAGGTCGAGGAACACACAAGCGCCTGCTCAAAATCGCAGCCACCATTGTGGTTGAACGCGATAGTCACAAGGCCATGGTCATTGGTGACAAAGGTGATCGTATTAAACGCATCGGTACTGAAACTCGCGTGGAACTTGAAAAGTCACTGGACTGCAAAGTGTTTATTGAACTGTGGGTCAAAGTGCGATCGGGTTGGGCAGATGACGAAGCGCGTGTGCAGTCGTTTGGTTACGCATAGCCACCTGTGCCAACAGGGGTGCGATGTAGAAGCGGCTTCCAGAGGTGAATTTTGTTTAGTCTTTGAATCGCACCCCATACTGCACGATCCCGCTTAGGAAATCGTACAGGTAGCCCAATTGCTTTTGGCTACGCGGGTGATTCAATCAATTGTTGCGTCTTATTCAATCTTGGCTTTGCTGCGCAAGTCTTCCTGGTACTTGGATAAATTCTGCTGTTGCAAACGTTGTGATACCTGAGGTTTGATCTCGTCAATTTTTGGCAATTGGGCATCACGAACATCATCCAACCGAATGATGTGATAGCCAAACTGGGTCTTGACCGGGGTGGTTGTGGTCTTTCCCTTGGTCAATTGAGTTAAGGCATGGGAAAACTCGGCTACATAGTTACCAGACAGTGCCCAGCCCAAGTCTCCACCTTTGGCACCAGAGCCTGGGTCTTTGCTGGATTTTTTGGCAATCTCGTCAAACTTGCCGCCTTTTTTAAGTTGAGCCAGAATAGCCTTGGCCTGGTCTTCGGTTTCAACCAGAATATGACGTGCTTTGTATTCCTTGCCCGTGTTGGCTGCAATAAACTTGTCGTATTCGGCCTTTATTTCTTCTTCAGTGACTGGGTGCGCTTTTTGATAGGTCATGAAGAGGTCACGAATCAGGATGGTTTGGCGGGCCAATTCCATCTGCGTCTTAAAGTCTTCAGTGGCATCAAGACCTTGTTTTTTGGCTTCCTGCATGAAAATTTCACGCGCAATAACTTCGTCCCTGATTTGCTTTTCCACCTCGGGTGTCACTTGACGGCCTGAGCGCGCCACCTGCTGGCTCAAAACATCTACGCGCGCTTTGGGCACGGCAACACCGTTGACAACGGCTACATTTTGGGCCAAGGCCACAGTACACAAGCTGCCAAGCACCATAGCACTGACAACCGATGAAACAAGTTTCATTTTCATGCAAATTTCCCCAGGATGAGAGTCAAAAAATTAAAGTAGATCAAGGTTTCAGCCAGTGCCTTGATGCATCTGGCAGTCTGGCATGTGGTGTTTTTCCCCTGCAAACACCGTACCATGAAATCTCTATGGCGTATCATACACAAACAAGACGGCGTGGTTATGGCGTTATGGCGTTATGGCGGATTGGAATGACTGTCGTCAGTCACTAAATAGCGCGAAATATAAAACCCCTGTCCCACAATGAAGATGATCGGAAACACATAACCCCACAGCTTGAAATTGACCCATGCATCAGTGCTGTAAAAAGCAGCAACATAGCCGTTGATGGCCGCCATGAAAACACAATAGATCATCCACAGCTTATTCAGATGCATCCACACCCTGTCAGGCAGGGTGAGTTGACTGCCCAACAGTATCTTCAAAAAGTTCTTTTTGGACACCCAAACAGCAATAGCCAACCCTAAAGCCATTGCGGCGTAAAGCACGGTGGGTTTCCATTTGATGAACCTGTCATCATGCAGCACAAGCGTGAACATGCCGAAAATAAGCACCATCGCCAGGGTGATTTTGTGCAAGGCATGCAGTTTTCGGTCAATGCCATAAATCAGACCCATTTGCACCACGGTGGCCGCCATCAAAACGATGGTGCCAATGTAAATGTCATAGGCCCTGTAGGCATCAAAAAACAGCAGAATAGGGAAAAAATCAATCAGTATTTTCATAAGGGTACAAAGTGTAACGATGCCAGAGGGAGATCAGTAAGTTCCGCATTTGGCAAAGGAAATTTGCGCATCCCAAGTGGTCTAAACTGTCACACGGAAAATCAATCAGACCTCTCTTAAGTTCACCAAATACAGGCAAGAAATTTGGATAAAAGTTTGTCTTGGAATTGTAGTTTTACAAAAATATAATTATAGATCAACATGTTAATTTCTTTGATACGTCTAAATTATCTAAAAAATAAACTAACATTTTGAAAATCAATGAGTTACATTTAATCATTTTGACTGGTTGGAGATGTAAATATGCTGCAAGTTATGCCTGAGCCATCAAGAACTCTTCATCTAGACAATGGCTATGCCGATGCGATTGTGGTTGAGCCACACCAACTTATACGGGCGCTCGATAAGCAGTCCAAGACACCCATCGTGCGCATGGGTGAGGCATTGACCCGGTTGGGTTACATCGACGAAGATCAGTTAAAGAAAGCTTTTGAGATGCAAAAAATTGATCGCTCTGTACCCTTGGGGCAGTTAATGGTCAATATGGGTTTTTTGACATGTCGTGAACTCAACACCGCCCTGGCCAGCAAGATGGGCTACCCTGTGGTGGACGTGACCCGGTTCCCTATTGAGGTGGATGCGCTTCAAAAAATATCCATGTCCACTGCACTGCGCCTGAATGTGATTCCGTTGATGTCGCGCAATAACATCACAGTAGTGGCCGCTGTCGATCCCACGTCTCGCGATACGATTCGAGAACTTGAATTTTTGTTGCGTGGCCGCGTGAAAATGACACTGGGCGACAAGCAGCAAATTCAGCAAGCCATTCGCGATTCATACGAAAAATTTGAACTGCAAGCCACCAGTTTGACCGTAAAACTTGACAATCCTGACAATTCTGATGCACAGACCAGTTCCAGCGAATTGCTTGAATCCATGGAGCAAAACGATATTGTCGATGAGGACGAAAAGCAGATTGAGCAGTCTGACAACGCCTTGGTGCGCCTGATCAACACCATGATCATTGAAGCCTGGAATCGCGGCGTGTCAGATATTCATGTGGAATCGCAGCCACAAAAGGCGAAGGTGCGTGTTCGGTTTCGTAAAGACGGGATACTTTCACTCCACATGGAACTGCCTCACACCTACCGCACTGCCATGGTAGCGAGACTAAAAATTATGGCTGACCTTGATATTTCAGAGCGTCGCAAACCACAAGATGGCAAAATTGAATTCAGTAAATTCTCAGCACGTCATCGTCTTGAATTGCGCATTGCCACCATTCCGACGAACCACGGTCTGGAGAATGTGGTGTTGCGGCTACTGGCATCGAGCAAACCCATCGCCATGGAAAAGATCGGCCTGACTGAGCTGAATTATTTGCAATTGCAAAATGCGGTGAGTCGTCCTTATGGAATGGTACTGTGTGTAGGGCCTACGGGGTCTGGAAAAACCACCACTTTACATTCTGTTCTGGGTTATCTCAACACACCTGATCGCAAAATTTGGACTGCCGAAGACCCCGTTGAAATAACCCAAGCTGGCCTGTGTCAGGTTCAAATTAATCCCAAAATTGACTTGACTTTTGCCAAGGCCTTGCGAGCGTTCTTGCGGGCTGACCCCGACATCATCATGGTGGGTGAAATTCGTGACAACGAAACAGCCAGAATTGCCATTGAAGCCTCTTTAACAGGGCATATGGTGCTATCAACTTTGCATACCAACAGTTCTGCTGAGACAGTGACACGGCTCATCGATATGGGCATGGACCCCTTTAATTTTGCAGATTCAATACTGGCTGTGCTCGCGCAGCGACTGGCGCGCACATGGTGTAAAGCCTGCCGCAAGGTGGTGCCTGCCAGCGAAAGCTATATTGACGAGCTGATGATCGACTATTTGCACGCTTTTCCACCCGATTTAATGCTTCCACGTGACAAAGTTTTGGCAGATTGGATAAGCCAATACGCCCAGCATGGCCAGCTTGGACATTACAGTGCATCGGGGTGCGGACAGTGCCTGGGCACAGGTATGTCAGGGCGCATTGGTTTGCATGAATTGTTGCGAGTAACACCAGGCGTGCGCCACCTGATTCAGACCGGCGCTCGATCTGAGATGATTCAAAGGGAAGCCTTTGCATCTGGTGAGTTTCGGACATTGCGCCAGGATGGTATTGGCAAAGTTTTGGCAGGCCATACCAGCATCGAAGAAGTGCGTGCCAACAGCAATAACACATGAACACACTGTATGTCTGTACCCTTCCTCCTTGAAACTTCAGGCATGATACGGGTATTAGCTCTCCCTTGGGAGATGGGCAGCGAAACTGTATTGATGATTTTTTATCCTGATGCATTAGACTTTATTGGACACCTATTCTTTAATTATTTCAACATGTTGTTGTTCCTACCACTGCTGACAGGTTTCCAATAAAGTCTATTGATGATGAAATCTGTTGTTCCTCCTGTCCGTGTGTCACCTTCAGATGTGTGGCGTGTGCCAGAGAAATGTGTGCAGCCTAATGCACCGGAAATAGAACCTGAATTTTGCTGGCCCACACCACCTTATGCCATTTACAACCAGGCAACACCGTGGCGAGAGCCGCAGGAATGCGAACTGGAAGGCATCAATGGAACGGTTCGTCGTTGCATTTTGATCTCCATATCACCGACCGACAAAGCGGTGTTAATCAAGTTAGAGAACAGCAAGATACCTACACCTGTGACCATTGCGTTTACGCAGTTTCGGCGCTTGATGCTGACCAAGCCCATTCACACCCAAGAGATTGTCACCCATGAGCAGTTTGCCGATATTTTGGCTTATCGCGCCGTCGTGGAGTACCACCTGCAATTGGAAAACGGCAGCAGGTTGTCAGGGCAGACGATGGGCTACGTTGAAACCGACTACGGTGTGTTTGTCTTTACCCCGCTAGGGGATCAAGGCACGGTTCAACCGGTTTTCATTCCGCGCAGTGCATTTGTTCAGATAACTTTGGGCAACCACATCGGGCAGATGCTTGTCGATCAACACAGTGTCACAGCGCAGCAAGTTGAGCAAGCGGCCGATGAACAAAGTGTCCGGCGCAATCGAAAAATTGGCGATTATCTTGTTGATGCTGCAGTAGTACAACCTGACCAGTTGATGCTGGCTCTTGACCAGCAGTCCAAGATGCCGATGATTCGGGTGGGAGAAGCCCTCACTCGGCTGGGATATATTGATGAGAATCAGTTGCAGTTGGCTCTTGAAAGGCAGAAGATTGATCGCTCTGTGCCCTTGGGGCAGTTACTGGTCAACATGGGTTTCTTGACACGTCGTGACCTCAACATCGCTTTGGCGCGCAAGATGGGTTACCCCGTGGTCGATGTCATCAAATTTCCCATCGAGGCAGAAGCGCTTAAAAAAATTTCCATGTCAGTCGCGCAACGCCTCCAGGTGATGCCGTTGATGTCGCGCAACACCTTGACGGTTGTGGCCGCAGTGGATCCTACGCTGCGCAAAACCATTGAAGAACTGGAATTTTTAGTACAGAGCCGCGTGATTGCCACCTTGGGTGACGAACTGCAAATTCAGCAAGCCATTCGCGATACTTACGAGAAATT
>CAIXMC010000031.1 GCA_903920405.1 uncultured beta proteobacterium | reverse complement strand
TGACCGATTGATCATTTTTGATACCACCTTGCGTGATGGCGAGCAGTCGCCCGGCGCATCCATGACGCGTGATGAAAAACTTCGTATTGCACGCCAACTCGAACGTTTGAAAGTTGATGTGATGGAAGCGGGTTTTGCTGCCAGCTCTCCTGGCGACTTTGATGCCATTCAATCGATTGCTCATGCCGTCCGTGATGTGACGGTGTGTTCACTCGCACGCGCCATGGAACGTGACATCACTTTGGCAGCAGACGCTTTGCAACACGCCAAAAACTCGCGCATTCACGTTTTTATTTCAACATCGCCCTTGCATATGGCCAAAAAACTCTGCATGACACCCGATCAGGTGTTGGAACAGGCCGTACAGTCGGTTCGCCTGGCCAAAAACAGGGTGTCAGATGTAGAGTTCAGTGCTGAGGATGCCTACCGCAGCGAAGAAGATTTTTTGTGCCGTGTGATTGAGGCCGTCATTCATGAAGGTGCTACCACGGTCAATATGCCAGACACGGTGGGCTACGCCATTCCAGCGCTCTATGGCAACTTTATTCAGCGCTTGCGCGAACGTGTTCCTAATTCGGACAAGGCCATCTGGTCGGTTCACTGCCATAACGATTTAGGCATGGCCGTTGCCAACTCACTGGCAGGTGTCAAAATTGGTGGTGCACGCCAGGTGGAATGCACCATCAACGGCTTGGGCGAGCGTGCCGGCAATTGCAGCCTGGAAGAAGTGGTCATGGCTGTTCGCACCCGGCGCGACTACTTTGGGCTGGATGTGGGTGTTGAGACGACGCAAATTTTGGCTGCCAGCCGCCTGGTCAGTCAAACCACAGGCTTTGTGGTGCAGCCCAACAAGGCCGTAGTGGGAGCCAACGCCTTTGCCCATGCTTCGGGAATCCATCAAGATGGCATCATGAAAGCGCGTAATACTTATGAAATCATGCGGGCTGAAGATGTAGGGTGGTCAGCCAATAAAATCGTTTTGGGCAAATTGAGCGGGCGCAATGCTTTCAAACAGCGCTTGCTGGAGTTGGGGATTCAAATGGACAGTGAAGCTGACACCAACGCAGCATTTGCCAAATTCAAGGAATTGGCCGATCGAAAAAGTGAAATTTTTGACGAAGATATTTTGGCTTTGGTCAGTGAAGACAATGTGGCACATCGCCATGACCAGTATGCTTTGGTTTCATTGTCGCAACACAGTGAGACCGGTGAAACGCCACAAGCCACAGTGATCATGACCATGGCAGGCAAGGAAGTCACCGGATCGGCCAACGGCAACGGCCCTGTCGATGCATCACTGAAAGCGATTGAAATACATGCCAAAAGTGGGGCTGAAATGGTGTTGTACTCTGTCAATGCCATCAGTGGATCAACCGAGAGCCAGGCAGAGGTCACTGTGCGTTTGCAAAAAAGTGGACGTGTGGTCAACGGCGTGGGCGATGACCCCGACATTGTGGTGGCTTCCGCCAAAGCCTATTTGAGCGCGTTGAACAAATTGCAAAACCAGGCAAGCCGCGTGGCCGCACAAGGCTGATGCCGTCCTAATGATATGGTCAATAACTTGATCAAAGGTTCGCCCATGCCCTCCACCTTGCGCACTGCTGTTTTGTACTGCAATATGGGAACGCCTGACACCCCCAGCATTCCGGATGTCAAACGTTTTCTGACTGAATTTTTAAGCGACCCCAGAGTGGTGGACATGCCTCGTCTGCCTTGGCTGATGCTATTGCACGGCTACATTTTGCGCACGCGCCCTGAAATATCTGCCGCCAAATATGCCAGCATTTGGACAAAAGAAGGTTCGCCATTGAAAGTCTGGACAGAAAAACAGGCCAAAATGCTTCAAGGCTGGCTGGCTGAGCGCGGGCACGATGTCCTTGTGCGCCATGCCATGCGCTACGGCAACCCGTCAATAGCATCGAAAATGGATGAACTCCAGACCTTGGGGGCTGTGCGTGTCCTCATTGTGCCGGCCTACCCACAGTACAGCGCCACCACCACGGCCAGCCTGTGGAATGCAGTTTCTCAATGGGAGCAGAAGACGCGTAACATCCCTGAACTGCGTTTTGTTAAGCATTACCATGACGATGCACGCTACATAGCAGCATTAGCCAGCCATGTCAGACAGGCCTGGCATAAAACCGGGCTGCCTAATATCCTGGTGATGAGTTTTCATGGCCTACCAGCTCGCATCACACAATTGGGTGACCCCTACCATGGCGAATGCCTTCAAACAGGGCAATTGTTGGCACAAGCCTTGAAGCTAACACCGTCGCAGTACAAAATCACTTTTCAATCGCGCCTTTTGTGTGCCAAATGGCTCAAGCCTTACACAGAACCCACACTGATTGAACTGGGCAAATCTGGTGTGAAACGGGTGGATGTACTGTGCCCGTCCTTCACCTGTGACTGTCTTGAAACTCTGGAAGAAATCAATAAGCAAGCTCGTACCGCGTTTTTACAAGTGGGTGGCGGCGAATTTCATTACATTCCTTGTCTGAATGATGATCATGCCTGGATAAGTGCCTTAGCCGACATTACATTACAACATTTACAGGGTTGGTCGACTTAACGGCACTGGTTCAGTTGTGGCGTCCATGATCTTTGCAGGAATCTCTGGTACGATCACCGCCGAAGCT
>CAIXMC010000030.1 GCA_903920405.1 uncultured beta proteobacterium | reverse complement strand
TCCGTACTGACTGCCTGGGGAGGCAGCATCGATTCACTCAAAGCAGCGGACCTGAGTCCGTTGCAAAGTTCACCGGCGCAAGCTTTGATGTTGTTGCTGGCGAAATACCCGGAAATGCTGAGTTCTGCCGCACTTGAATTTGCGCCGCATGATGTGACGTTTTATCTGCGTGAGCTGGCCGCCTGCTATCACCACTATTACGATGCAGAGCGTATTTTGGTCGATGATGAGACGGTCAAGCTGGCGCGTTTGGCGCTGGTTGCAGCAACGGCACAAGTGTTGCGCAATGGTTTGGCAGTTTTGGGTGTGAGCGCACCCCAAAAGATGTAATGTGAACAGAGGATGTCAAGTTGGCAAGGACAATGATGAAACAACAATGCGGTGGCACTTTTTTGGGTTTGGTCTTAGGGTTGGTGGTAGGTCTGGGTATGGCACTGGCTGTTGCGGTGTATGTGACCAAGGTACCGATTGCTTTTGTCAACAAAGTCGCAGGCCACAGTGCAGAGCAGGATGTCGAGGAAGCACAAAAAAACAAGACTTGGGACCCCAACGCTCCGTTGTATGGCAAAAATCCGGCCAAGCCCGTGCTTGGCACAGATCCTCAAGTTGCTGTTTCTAAGGCAGATGGCACGACGGCACACAAGGTTGCAGAGAAAGGGACTGAGGGCAAGGCCACGCCTGATGTAGTTCACAAAGAGACTCCCAAGCGCGCAACAGATCCCCTGGGTGATTGGGCCATGACCAATGCCAACAAGGGTAGTGATGCAAAATCTGTGGAGCCTTTTGCTTATTTTGTTCAGTTAGGCGCTTTTCGCACGACGCAAGAAGCAGAGAATCAGCGCGCCAAATGGTCGCTGGATGGCATTGAAACCAAGGTATCAGAGCGCGAACAGTCTGGTCGCACTGTGTATCGTGTGCGCGTTGGACCCTATGACAACCGTGCCGATGCTGAAATTGTCAAGTCGCAGCTTGATGCCAAAGGCCTTGAAACTGCGCTGGTGCGCGTTCAGCGTTGAACCTTGGTTCACCACAGTATTAGGAGATGGCCAAATGAGTCCTCGTCGTGTTTTTTTGGGTGATTGCACCGTATTGGCAACGTTGCTCCTGCCATCGTGGGGAACGGCGCAAGCCACGGTCCCACTGTCAGGGGTTCATTTCATTGAGCTTGACAAACCAGCCCCGGTCGAGAGTCTTCCCGGAAAAATCGAGGTCATCGAATTCTTTTGGTACAACTGTCCACACTGTCATGCGTTGGAGTCTGAATTGGCAGATTGGCTTCCTAAATTGCCCAAAGGTGTGGTGTTCAAACGTGTGCCGGTAGCCTTTCGGGATGATTTTGTTCCGCAGCAGCGCTTGTATTACGCGCTGGAAGCGATGGGGCTGGTGGCACAACTCCATGCGCGTGTTTTTGCGGCCATTCACGGCGAAAAACAAGACTTGTCAAAGGGCGACGCTATCGCTGACTGGGTGGTCAGACAAGGCGTTAACAAGACCCAATTTCTGGAACACTTTCATTCGTTTTCAGTCGCAACACAAGCCAGCCGATCTGTTCAGTT
>CAIXMC010000029.1 GCA_903920405.1 uncultured beta proteobacterium | reverse complement strand
TGCTGAACTCCCCCTTGCACATCATTGGTGAAACCAGTTTTCTGGTGCGTCACAACGTCCTTCGCCTGGAGCCATCGCTCAAAGACATTGAGGTGGTCTATGCCCACCCGCAAGCCCTCGCTCAGTGCCAAAACTGGCTGACCGCTCACTTGCCTCACGCCGAGCGCCGAGCCGCCCAAAGCAATGCCGATGGTGCACGCCTTGCGGCGACCAACAACGCCTGGGCTGCCATTGCCAGTGAACGCGCTGGCAGTGAATTTGGCCTTCATGTGGTCTCGCACGCCATTCAGGACGATGCCTTTAACCGCACCCGTTTTGCCGTCATCTGTCTGCCGCAAACCTTGCCTTCCCCGCCTGCCACAGGCAAAGACTGCATCAGTTTGATTGTGTCGGTCACCAACCGCCCAGGGGCAATGCATGACTTGCTCGTGCCACTGAAAAAACACGGTGTTTCCATGACGCGCTTTGAGTCTCGTCCAGCGCGTTCAGGCCAGTGGGAGTATTATTTTTACATTGATCTGGTGGGACACCCCTCAGAACCCCATGTGAGTGCAGCGCTGGATGAACTGCGCAAGCTGTGTGCTTTTTACAAAGTGCTGGGCAGTTATCCGGTGGCAGATTGATATGAATTTAATAGCTACTCCCGCCCGTCTATCAAGCGTTAGCGGCACTTTTGATGATCAACTTCAAACACTGCTGCGCGGATCGAAACAAACCGATGCCCACATTGAACAGCGTGTGGCTGAAATTCTGGCCGACGTGCAACACCGTGGCGATGCAGCCGTGTTGGAGTACACCGCACGTTTTGACGGCCTCTCAGCCAGCACGGTGGCAGCGCTCGAACTCACACAAGCCGAACTGAAAATTGCTTTTGATACTCTGCCCGACGTACAGCGCCAAGCCCTTCAGGCCGCGGCAAAACGGGTGCGTAGTTTTCATGAAGCCCAGCAGAAAGCCAGTGGCGAGAGTTGGACCTATCTTGACGAAGACGGCACACTGCTAGGCCAAAAAGTCACCCCCTTGGACAGAGTGGGCATTTATGTGCCCGGCGGCAAGGCAGCATACCCGTCGAGCGTGTTGATGAACGCCATTCCTGCCCACGTGGCTGGTGTGGGTGAAATCATCATGGTGGTGCCGACCCCCCAAGGTGAAAAAAATGCCCTGGTGCTTGCCGCCGCTTATCTCGCGGGTATCACCCGCGCTTTTACCATTGGCGGTGCTCAGGCGGTAGCCGCTTTGGCTTACGGAACAGCCACCATCCCCAAGGTGGACAAAATCACCGGCCCGGGCAACGCCTACGTGGCCAGCGCCAAAAAGCGCGTGTTTGGCACGGTGGGAATTGACATGATTGCCGGCCCCAGCGAAATTTTGGTGCTGGCCGATGGTTCTACACCTGCCGACTGGGTGGCGATGGATTTATTCAGTCAAGCCGAGCACGACGAGCTGGCGCAAAGCATTTTGCTCTGCCCCGATGCCGCGTACCTTGACCTGGTGCAGTCTGCCATCCACCGCTTGTTGCCCAGTATGCCGCGTCAGGACATCATTGCCAAATCGCTCACAGACCGTGGCGCACTGATTCACACCCGCAGCATGGAAGAATCCTGTGCCATCAGCAATTCAATAGCCCCTGAACATCTGGAGGTCAGCAGTCAAGACCCCCACCGCTGGGAGCCTTTGCTAAAACACGCCGGCGCCATTTTCCTGGGGGCTTACACCAGCGAGAGTTTGGGTGACTATTGCGCCGGCCCCAACCACGTTTTGCCCACCAGCGGCACGGCACGGTTCAGTTCACCACTGGGTGTGTATGACTTTCAAAAGCGCAGCAGCCTCATTGAAGTCAGCCCGCAAGGCGCACAGACCTTGGGACAGATTGCCAGCGTTCTTGCACACGGTGAAGGCTTATTTGCCCATGCCAGGTCGGCAGAGATGAGGTTAAATGCTATTGTCTGAATAGCTGCTCACGCAGATGGGACAAGGGTTACAGGCCGTTTTGGCATTTATTTTGACGTGATCCGAATGTCCATTTCATTGTTCATACTCTCATGCGCCCTCATGAGAAACAGGTGATGGTGTAGGCGACATGACTCACGGGTTCACGGCACACCTCAACAGGCTGTTCAGGATGGCTGTTGTGACGGGGGTTGAAAGTTCAGTTCAATTGCATATCCGTCGTGGTGACAACCTTGAAGCCCGCGATAACGACGGTCTCACCCCGTTGATGCTCGCCGCAAGGCACAATAAATCCAGAATTTGCCGCATGCTTATCGAAGCAGGCGCCAGCCACCAAAGTCTTGACCCGTATGGCCGCAATGCGCTGGCCATTGCCATTGCCAACGGGGCAGTCGATGTTGCCAGGGAACTGGGGTTGCTCAGTTGTGAACACCAGGATGTGACACAAGGTGACGCAGAGGGTTGCCTGGTGATGACTTCATCCCACAGTTTGGACGCTGTGGATGTCTGCGACCTTTCCGCTTGGGAGCCAGAGGTTTCAGTCACCTTGCACTGTAGCGATCCATCGTTGGCCGAATCAGCAGCTAAAACCGATGCAGCCATATCCAGCCACATCCCCATCGACACATCAAAAGACTGGTCGGATACGGAGGCCTTTCTTCCAGATCGTGCGGCAAAATTTCTGTCCTCGGATGACATCGAAGCAAGTGGTCTGCTCCGAAATATGCTTTTGCGTTCCTTGCGTGAGGGCAGTGTTCCAGAAGCACTGGTTGAAGAACTGACCATGAACCCTGACGGTTCCACGGATGAGGAAACCAACTCACTGTTGCACCGTGTCATTCACGATCTGGGTGCTGAAACCGATGAGCGATTTGAATACAGCTCATACGAAGAAAACTTCCATGTTTTTACAGACCCGCAGGAGACTGTCCTGGAAGAAGATGCCATCTCTGCTGCCCTGGATTCAATATATGGCACGACGGCACATGACAACGACCCATTGCGCATCTATTTTCGTGAAACACAAAAAATCAACTTGCTGACGGCTGCGGGCGAAGTCGAACTGGGCAGGCAGATGGAAAACGGCCGCCTTGAGGTTATCAATGTCATTGCTTCAGTACCGTCGATGGTTGCTGAAATTCTCAGGCTGGGCGAAGAAATACGCGCGGGCCTTATCCCATTGCGTATTGTTGTTTCCGATGACGACTATGACGGTAAAAAAGCCGGCGATGCTGATGCCCTGGAAGGTGTCGAAGAGGGATTGACCCGTACCCCAAGCGACAGTGACGGAGTGAATGTGCAAAGCCCTGGCGATCGCATGGTTGAAGTCATGAAACGCTTTGATGCATTGCGTCAACAGTTTGAAGCCGTCACCATCGCCTGTCATCAAGAGGGTTACGGCTCAGCAAGCCATCTCCAGGCACAAAAGGGGATGAATGATGTCATTCTGACCCTCAGGTTGACTGCCGCGACGATGGACAGGTTGTGTGCCATGCTGGGTGGGCAAGTGTCAAAAATTCAGGCACAAGAGAGAAATTTACGGCACATCATGGTGGATGTGTGTGGCTACCCATCCCATCTGTATGACACCACATTTGGCGGCAGTGACAAGACGGGTGCCCCCTGGCTTGATTGCCACTGGTTCGTTGCACAGACTAAAACAGACCAGCCATGGAGTGCCGCCTTGCGCAACAACATGGACGCGGTGCATGACATACACCAACAAATGGCTGATTTGAAAGCCCGCCTCGTAGTGCCACTCAATGACCTCAAAATACTGAATCAGCGCATGGCGGCTGGTGTACGGTGTACAGCTCAGGCCAAAGTCAAAATGATTGAGGCCAATTTGCGCCTGGTCACCTCCATCGCCAAACGGTATTTGAGAAGCGGTATGCCCTACGACGATTTGATTCAGGAGGGCAACCTGGGGTTGATGAAGGCCGTCGAAATATTTGATTACAAACGTGGGTTCAAGTTTTCAACCATGGCAACGTGGTGGATACGCCAGCAAATTGCCCGTTCGGTTGCCGACCATTGCCGTGTCGTGCGACTCCCGGCGCATGCTCATGAAACATCTCAGCGCGTGTGGCGTGAGGTGGATGCTGTTGAAGGTGCCACAGGCCGGATGCCGACCGTGACCGAGCTTGCCGAACGCTTGTCCATACCTGCGCGCAAAATTGTGGCCATTCTGCGAGCCTCTTTGGAACCAGTTCATATCACAAGGCTGGAGGATATTGGAACCATCCCTACCGAGTCGATGATCGACCACGCGCTGGCTGACCCTTATGATGTTGTCTGCGCCAAAGAATCCCATGAACGTCTGGATTCACTACTCAATCAACTAGAAGCACCCAAAGATCAAGTGTTGCGAATGCGCTTTGCGCTTGGTGGTTCAGATGAATATACGCTGGAAGAGATTGCACGAACACTCGACCTTACACGGGAAAGGATTCGTCAAATTGAAGGGCAAGCGCTCAGGGAATTAAGACAAATTATCATTCGTGATCAAGGCTATTGCGCAAAAAAAAACAGAGGGCAAAGTTGGAGAAAAACTGAAAACCGAGGCGAATGTAATTCCAAAGTTCCATTCCAAAGAAGCATTCCATGAGATATTCCCAAAGAATCGAACTGAAAACGAACGTGTGATCTCAACGGAAATCACCGATGCATCAGATGACACAAATGACGACCGCCATCTTGAAAAAACAGATGCAAATCCCCTCTTGCTTGACCGCTTTCTGAAAATGGTGGCTGTTTTTGGCATCGATGTGATTGATGATCGCCACAAGGAAGGTGGTTCGATTTGGGTTGAAATCATGGATGACAGTGATAACCGCCACAATCAAATTATCCGCAAGCTCACGGAATTCGGGTTTGAATACTGGCTAGGTAAAGGTTACAGAAAATGATCCCCAACACACGAAACGCACCCCCACGCGCAGGCGCCATGCTCGAATCGCTCCGTGGCCTGGGATACACCACCGCTGCCGCTGTGGCTGACATCATTGACAACAGCATTTCGGCAAATGCCACCGAAGTGCGACTGGATTTTTCATGGCAAGGTGCTGCCAGCCGCGTGACGATACAAGACGATGGCATTGGCATGACCGATGCCGAGCTTGAATCTGCCATGACGCTCGGTGATAAAAGTCCACTGGACGCTCGAACCGTCGGTGATCTTGGCCGCTTTGGCATGGGGCTTAAAACAGCCTCGTTGTCACAGTGTCGAAGGCTGACGGTCGCAAGCGTTAAAAAAGGTGGGTCGCCTGCCTGCCTGCGTTGGGATCTGGATGCACTGGCCTGTAGCCCTGAGGCCGGCTGGTTGTTGTTTGAGGGGCCTGCCACGGGCTCGGAAGATGTTTTGTCTGCCCTGAAAGAACAAGAGTCAGGAACTTTGGTTCTATGGGAAAACATGGACAGAATTGTTTCTGGCGGCTACGGTGTGGATGACTACAACGATCTGATTGACAGGGTTCATGCCCATCTTGCCATGGTCTTTCACCGCCTGCTCGATGGGTCTTGTCCACGGTTGCGAATCTTCCTGAATGGCCGCCCCATTACACCCTGGGATCCCTTCATGTGCAAACATGCAGCCAAGCCGTGGCACTCGCCGGTCGAAAGAAAACATACCGATGCAGGCACCGTTGAAATCGAGTGCCATGTGTTGCCCCACAAGGACAAACTCACTCCCGAAGCATTTGACTCTGGCGCAGGCCCAGAAGGATGGACTGCGCAGCAAGGCTTTTATGTGTATCGCAACATGCGGCTGCTGGTCGCAGGTGGATGGCTCGGTCTGGGTCAGGGACGTGCATGGAACCGTGACGAAACGCTGCGCCTTGCCAGAATCCGGCTCGACATTCCCAACACGGCAGATGCAGCCTGGAAAATCGACATCCGCAAATCCACTGCACGCCCACCCGTCGCACTGCGTTCCTGGCTAACCCAATTTGCAAAGGAAACCCGCAACAGGGCGCGGCGCGTCTTTGCGTACCGTGGCTCGTACACACCAGTGCCCTGCGGCGCACCCATTGAGCAAGCCTGGTGTGTTGAACACGCACCGTCGGGCACACGCTACCGGATCGACCACCAGCATCCTGCCGTATCCGCCGTGCTGGACGGGGCTGGGGCCATGCTGCCCGCCGTTCGTGCCATGCTGCGTGTGATTGAAGAGACCGTTCCGGTGCTGCGTATCTGGCTGGATACCGCCGAGAGCAGGGATACGCCACGAACCGGTTTTGCCGGTCAACCACCCGAAGCCATTGTTGGCGTGCTGATGACCTTATTTGAGGACATGACCGGTCGTAAGGGCATGAGTTGGGACAATGCACGGCGCACCTTGCTGTCAACAGAACCTTTTCAAAATTATCCAGCGCTCGTTGCGGCCC
>CAIXMC010000028.1 GCA_903920405.1 uncultured beta proteobacterium | reverse complement strand
CTCCTGCATCAGCGTCTGAACCATCAGCTACCTTGGCGCTGAACTATTAGTCCGTTCTTTCTTACTATCAAAAATATAGCTAACTATGCAAGCAGGACGGGCGCTAGAGGCCGATTTGTTATACAAAAAAACTCACTCGTCTCAGTGAAGTGTGCAGCCCAGCGCCTTCATCCTAAACGCTGGACTGTGGGGGTATCGGTAGCCACGTACTGACAGTCGATTTCAGGACATCAAACAAGATGGGCTTGGTGAGAAAGTCATCCATACCCACAGCCAGACAACTCTGATAGTCATCCAGAGGGTAATCCTTGATGTCGGATGGGAACCCAAACTTGCCCGCCAAAGTCTGGCGAACCCGATCACGTTGTTCAGGTGCACAAGCTAAAAAGTCATCCAGAGGGTGATCCGTGATGTCGGTTGGGAACCCAAATATGTGCAGCATTTGGGTCGATGCCCGAATGGTGTCGGTGTTGATGTCATAAACACACGACCCAATACCGCCGATCCGCTGCGATGTGACCATCTGTGCTTCACTGATCTGAAGCGCCTTGTGCCGTTCATTGAGTAAATTTTGCACTTGAATGCGATCCGTCATGTCGCGAGAGGAGTGGTACACCATCGCATGACCCTCCAGCTCGATCATTTGACCACTGATCTCGACATCGTAAATGCTTCCATCCTTGCGACGGTGACGTGACTGGAACAGTGATCTTGTCGGGCCAAGAAACCGCTGACTGAAAGCCGCCATAAATTCATCGTGACTGTTGAATCCGCAGTCCCATTTGAAAGCATTCATCCCAATCATCTCATCAGACGAGTAGCCCAGCATGGTGCAAAATGAATCGCTGACTTCAACGATATTGGCATTCACATCCAGGATGGTGATGCCATCGCTGGCGTAGCGTAAAAGCGCTTTGTGTGCTTCACTCTCTTTGAACAACAGGCGCTTGTTCTTGTCAAGACGAACAAGAGCCGTTACGAATGAAAGCAACAAAGTCACGACAATGAGTCCCATCCACATCACTTGCTGCCACCATTCGGCCAAATAGCGATCTTCAGACAAAGCAACCTGCACATAGAACGGAAAGCGATCATCCAGTCTGGAAAAACTGGCGATGCGTCGCACACCATTGGTGCTTGCCACATACGACAGTGTGCCTTGTCTGTCACCCGATGCAATGCGCTGGCGGATAGGATTATTCGCAGGTAGGGGCTGGTTGAAGTCCTCCTCGTTCGATCTCGGTATGCGTGCGATCAGTTTAAAGTTATCGCTGCGCCGCAGCAAGATCAAGCTGTTATCCTGTCCGACATCCGTGCTGAGAAACAGGTCTGAGAACACGTCAATATGAAGAACAGCATTGACAGTGCCCAGAAACCGCCCCGCATCATCGCGGATGGATCGCGACTGGATCATCGACCATTGGCCGGTAGATCGTGATAGAAGCGGTTCTGAAAAGACGATGCTGGTTTTCGGATGGTCACGCAGCATCTGGAAATGGGGACGGTCAGCAACGCTAAACGACTTCACGCGGGGGTCAGAAGTCATTTGCATGGTGCCATTAGCATCAAAGGCGAACAGCCCTGCCAGTTCAGGAAAGGTGGTCACCATGCGAACGAGGTGCTGAGTCTTTGTGGCGGAAACGGCGGCAGATCGGCGGTGAAAGGGATCTGATCGCACCTCATTGGCAATAAAAGTGAGCATCCCATTAACACGTGAAAATTCGCTCGACAACCTCGATTCAAGCACTCCCACAAGATTTTGAGTCTCGCTTTCAGCTTCAACAATCTGTTGCAAATAGCTGGCTCGCAAGAGGAAGCCGGTCATAAGCAGAAGGCACATCAGGGCAGACACGACCAAGGTGACAGGCGTCACAAAACGTGAAATTGCAGTGTACTTTGGGCTACTGGCTGTATTCATTTTGTTCAATTGGCACTTTGTAAAAAGCGGCAGGATGCCGCTTCCACAAGGTGTCATTCTCGATTCCATCATTTTTGCTACCTGTGCTTGATGAGATGAGATGAGGATATGGCTAAAAATAACTTCCCAAAATCAGCCTTTCACCAGGAAGGCAGAGCAGTGCCAAGGGGCGTATCCTTATCGGGAAGAAAATTTTGGTTATAGTCTAATCGAGGGTGCGTTTCAGGTGCGGTTCAAATTGCACCCCTCACCACGATGGTCACTTGCGTGACCATGTCTATTCACAGCCATGCCACCACCCAATGACACATCATGACCCGCTTTTTCACTCACATCACATCCTGGTTCACACGTCGTCCATCACAATCAAAAATCATAGCTACTCACGCAGAGCCAGAGCGCGTTACAGGCCAAAATGATACCCAAAGTTTAGTGCCCTACGATGAAAATTTGCTGGAGTGCAGTCGTTCCCAATGGCAGTTTGGCGACTGGCAAAATCTGGCAAAGATTAGTTTGGAAACCCTGCAGCATCACCCTGACCGTGCCAAGCTCGCTTTGCTGTGTGCTGCTGGCCATGCCCAACTTGGCCACACCGAACCAGCCCGCCAATTTACCCGTTTGGCACAAGATTGGGGGTGTAGCAAAAAGATCATCAGCCAGGTGCTTATTTCAGGTGTCCACAACAGTTTGGCGCGTGCAGCGGCTGCTGCCGGGCAAACGCTGCAAACCCGTCAACACTTTGAACAGGCTATCCACACGGGCGCGCCCCATCTGGATGCCAACCTGTTAGCCCCTGCACGCGCGCAGCAGCAACTGACTGACATGGGGCTGGTGGCACAGTCGCCCTGGTTGGCCAAAAAGACCGATGACACCCACAATACCCACAACCCCCATGAAGCTGAAAAACCAGCCCCCCACGCATTGCCCCACAGCTTGCCTCCGCCGTCCTACCCCTTCCTACTTTCCATCACGGCACAGCACCCTTTGGGCATGGCCTGGGCAGGCAATACCATCAACACCGTGATCTTCAGGCATCATGGCATATTGACTTACCAAGGTTTGCAAACCACTGGTTTTTATGTAGATGATCACACTTTGCGACTGGTGCAGCGCCACCTGGCCACCCTGACTTTGCAAACCTATGACATGCCGGGTCACTACAACCTGAAAGATGCTCACAACAGCATCAGTTTGGGAGTGGATCGCGCGGGTCACCTGCACATCAGTTACGCCCTCCATGCCACACATTTGCGTTACCGCCGCAGTACAGCGCCCAACACCATCACCCACTGGACGGACGAACTGGCCATGACGGGCGTTCATGAAGAGCAGGTGACATACCCCACGTTTATCCTGCCTCATCACGGCTACCCACTCACTCTGCTTTACCGCGATGGTGTGCATAACAAGGGCACCGCCCGCCTTAAAACCTATGACGAAAGCAGCCAAATCTGGGCAGACCATCCCCAGGCCATTTTGAGCGGTGCAGAACAAAAACCCTGGACCAGCAACGCCTACTGGAATCACCCCGCTGTAGGCACAGATGGCACACTGCACCTGTCGTTTGTATGGCGAACCCACACTCTGGGTGAAGAGCATCGCATCAATAACATCAATATCTGTTATGCCCGTTCCGCCAACAACGGCTTGAACTGGACAACTTCACAAGGACGCGCCTACCAACTCCCCATCACACAGGTCAATGCAGAAACCATTCACCCTGTGTCACCGGGGTGCAATCTCATGAACCAATGCAGCATGGCGCTCGACAGTCGCAACCACCCTCACATTGTGTTTTATGCCGACGATGCCAATGCCATTCCCCAATACCAACACCTGCGCTTTGACGGCAAGAGCTGGCATCACCAGGTGATCTCTGACCGAACCCAGGCTTTTCATCTGCAAGGTGATGGCACACTGCAAATTCCCATCAGCCGCCCCGACATTGTTTTGGACGAGCGCGACAATGCTTACGTTATCTACCGTGGTGACCTGACCCACAACCGCATGGTCGCCACTTATTTACCCGCCCCCCACTACGCACCGGATCACACCAGCACGCTGTGGCCGGATGATTTAGGCTTTGCTGAACCTGTGTTGGACAGAACCCGCTGGCAGCAAGACCATACCTTGAGCCTGCTATTGCAACGCAACGAACAGCCCAACCACGACCAGAACCACCAACCCATTGACCAACCCATCTTCCTGGTAGATTTCAAAGCCCATGCCGATCACCTACAAAAACACTGACGATATTGCCAAAATGCGCGTGGCTGGCAGGCTGGCCAGCGAACTTCTGGACTACCTGACACCTTTTGTCAAACTCGGCATGACCACCAATCAACTGGATCGTCTGGCCGAAGAACACACCACCCGTGTGTTGGGTGCTGTTTCAGCGCCTCTGCATTATTCCCCCAAAGGTCAATACCCTTACCCCAAGTCGATTTGTACTTCCGTCAATCACCAGGTCTGCCACGGTATTCCCAATGACAAGCCTTTGAAAAATGGCGACATTGTGAATGTGGATGTGACCCTCATCAAAGACGGCTGGCATGGCGATTGCAGCCGCATGTTCATGGTCGGCCATGTCTCGGTGGCGGCAAAAAGGCTTTGCCACCTTACTTACGAAGCCTTATGGAAAGGCATCATGCAGGTGAAAGAAGGTGTTCACCTGGGGAGTGTTGGTTTTGCCATTCAAACCTTTGCGCAAAGGCATGGCCTCAGCGTGGTACGTGAATATTGCGGGCACGGCATTGGGCGCGCTTTTCATGAAGAACCCCAGATCCTTCACTATGGTCAGCCCGGCACGCTTGAAAAACTCGAGTCAGGAATGACCATCACCATCGAGCCTATGCTTAACGCCGGTCGCCGTGAAGTGCGCGAGGTGGGCGATGGCTGGACTATCGTCACCAAAGACCGCTCCCTCTCTGCCCAATGGGAACATACGGTGTTGGTCACACCCACAGGTTATGAAGTGCTGACGCTATCGGCAGGCAGCCCACCCTTGCCGGCTTTTGTCACGGATTTTGCAAAGGAATATGGTCAGCAACACCCCTTTCACACCCATGCCCAACACATTTCGAGTTAACAAGGCTGCTTTACTTGCCTCTATGGCGGCTGGATCTTCTACTGGGGAAGTTCATGCCTTTTTACTGGGTTTGTCGCGCCTGGCTGATGCCTGTTTGAAGCAATTATGGGAACAAGCCGGCCTGGACGCGCCTTTTGCCTTGTTGGCTGTCGGTGGGTTTGGTCGCGAGGAACTTTTCCCCTATTCTGATATTGATGTCCTTGTGTTGTTGCCCGATGATCAGTCTGTCGATACGGATGATGTCCTGAGAGAACGCATTGAGGGGTTCATCGGCAGTTGTTGGGATGCCAGTCTGGACATGGGTTCTAGTGTGCGAACGATTGAAGAATGCCTGAGCGAATCTGCCAAAGATGTGACTGTGCAAACATCGCTGCTTGAAGCACGCCTGATCACCGGCAGCCAGACCTTATTTGATGAATTTCATGAGAAATTTTTTTCTGCCATCCATCCCCACTCATTTTTTGTAGCAAAAACACTGGAGATGCAGCAGCGTCACAGCAAGTTTGACGATACCTTTTATGCATTGGAGCCTAACTGCAAAGAGTCACCCGGCGGTCTGCGTGACTTGCAGGTGATTTTGTGGGTCACTAAAGCGGCAGGTTTGGGCAGCGACTGGGATGCACTGGCCAAAGCTGGCCTGGCCACAGCGTTTGAGGTCAGGCAAATCAAGCGCAACGAAGCCATGTTGAGGCTGATTCGCACACGTCTGCACCTGATGGCTCACCGCCGCGAAGACCGTTTGGTGTTTGACCTTCAAAACGCTATTGCCCAGTCTTTTGGATACAAAGCACCTGATGTCAGCACCGATCATCGCGCCTTTGTTCGCCCAAGCGAAGAGCTGATGCGCCACTACTACTGGGCTGCCAAGGCCGTGACTCAGCTCAACCAGATTTTTCTGCTTAATATTGAAGATCGGTTAACTGCAAGTACGTATCCGCCTCCCCCGCTGCGATCCTTGACTGAGGATTTTTTGGACAAGGCGGGCATGGTCGAGGTCGTCAGTGACGATCTGTATCGGCGTAAACCGCACGCCATTCTGGAAACTTTTTGGGTGTATCAACGCCATACAGGGCTGCAAGGTTTATCAGCGAGAACCCTGCGTGCGCTGTACAACGCACGGGTTTTGATGAACCGCTCGTTTCGCCACGATCCTGTCAATCGCAGCACCTTCAAGCAAATTTTATTGCACCCTCATGGATTGACCCACACCCTGCGGCTGATGAACGAGACCTCGGTTCTGGGGCGCTATCTGAAAGTCTTTCTCAAAATTGTGGGGCAGATGCAGCACGACCTGTTTCATGTTTATACAGTCGATCAGCACATTTTGATGGTGCTTCGCAATGTGCGGCGTTTTTTCATTGCCGAACATGCCCACGAATATCCTTTTTGCTCGCAATTGGCCAGTGGCATGGAAAAACCCTGGGTGTTGTATGTGGCAGCCCTGTTTCACGACATAGCCAAGGGCAGAGGCGGCGACCACGCCAGTCTGGGAGCTGTAGAGGTCAGGCGCTTTTGCAAACAATACGACATCACGGGTGAAGATGCCCGATTGATTGAATTTCTGGTGCAAGAACACCTGACCATGAGCAATCTTGCCCAAAAAGCAGACCACAGTGACCCCAACGTGATTACCGACTTTGCCAAACGTGTTGGCAACGAACGCACCCTGACGGCGCTCTACCTGTTCACAGTGGCCGATATCCGTGGCACCAGCCCCACGGTCTGGAATGCCTGGAAGGGCAAACTGCTGGAAGACTTGTACCGATCCACTTCACGCGCACTCGGCGGTCACGCGCCAGATGTTCATGCTGAAGTTCAAGAGCGCCAGCGCGATGCCCTGATTGAACTCGCCCTGCACGCCCAACCGTTTGAGTCGCACAAAGCCCTGTGGGCGACGCTCGACGTGGGTTATTTCATGCGCCACGATGCAGTTGAAATTGCCTGGCACACACGCAAGCTGTCACGCTATCTGGGGCTTCAAACCCCCGTGGTCAGAGCACGTCCTTCTCCCGTAGGCGAAGGCCTGCAGGTGTTGGTCTATACCCCGGACCAGGAAGATTTGTTTGCCCGAATTTGTGGTTATTTTGACCGCAGTGACTTCAGCATTCTGGATGCCCGCATCCACACCACCAAAAACAACTATGCGTTAGATACCTTTCAGATCGTGACCACCCGACTGACCGGCCATTACCGTGAACTCATCAGCATGATCGAGGTTGATCTGGCGCGTGTGATTGCCGCAGCAGGTCCATTGCCCGCGGTCAGTCGAGGCCGTGTATCCAGGCGTGTGAAAAGTTTCCCCCTGACACCGCGCGTCAGTCTAAAACCTGATGACAAAGCACAGCGCTGGCTGCTCAACATTTCAGCCAGTGACAGGGTAGGGCTGTTGTACAGCGTGGCCAGAGTTTTGGCTACACACAAAATCAACTTGCAACTGGCCAAAATATCCACGCTGGGTGAACGGGTGGAAGACACTTTTTTGATTCAAGGCACAGCACTGCAAAACAACCGGGACCAAATCACCATAGAGACCGAGCTATTGGAGGCGTTGGGCTAACTGTCATGGCATCCTGGCCATCCCGAATGATGAAAGAATTTTTCACCCATAAAAAGTGCCTGTAGCCCTTATGGGATAAGGATACATTGCTATTGTTTTCTTTATTTTTTCACATTCATCACCCTGTTGTAATATGCGCGCATGAACACATTAACCCTCAAGATTCCATCTGCCTTGGAGCAGGAGTTGCTTCGACTGAGCGAGCAAGCACACCTCAGCAAGTCTGAGCTGGTACGCCGTGCGCTGGCCGCATTTGTGGCGCAACGAAAAGCGGCAGCCGCTTCAGCACTGGATCAGGCCGGTGATCTCGTCGGTTGTTTCAGTGGTGGGCATCCGGATTTATCGTCCAACATGGATCATCTGAAAGATTTTGGCCGCGTATGAACGGCCATATTATTTTGGATACAGGGCCGTGGGTCGCATTGCATTGCAGTGGTGACACATACCATGCGTGGGCAAAAGCGCAGTTTTCCCAATACTCGGCGCCGTTTTTCACCTGTGAGGCAGTGGTGGCTGAGGTATGTTTTTTGTTGTCGCGTTCGGGATTTGATCCTTCTCGAGCCTTGGCCCTGATTGAACGAGGTGTGGTGCAGGTGGCAATGTCACTTTCAGATCAGGTGAGGGCTGTACGCGAACTGTTTTGTCGTTATGACAACGTGCCTGCCTCGTTGGCGGATGCCTGTCTGGTACGCATGTCAGAGCTGCATAATCCCTGCTTGGTGCTGACTTTGGACAGCGATTTTTTCGTCTATCGCCGCCACGGCAATCAAGTGATTCCGATGGTGTCACCACTTTAATCTTTAAGATATGGATGGCGGTCACTGGTTCATGCTGAAAGTGAAGCAAACTCACTCACTCAACTGAAGTAGGACTTACGCATTGACAGTGCGGTAAAATTGTGGTAGTAAGTGCTCTTTTCCAGGAATAAAACTACGGACAAAAGATTCAATGACTGGGGTGAATAAATCACGCTTCCATTGGTAAGCGTTGCTGATGAGATTGCACAGCGACATCTGCTGCAAATGCACAAAACT